>JALRIY010000074.1 GCA_023255285.1 Algoriphagus sp. | reverse complement strand
GTTACAGCTCCCAATCGATAATTTAGTTTTGTTCCTACATGCTTTTTTTCGACTAAATTTTTTTCAGAGCGAGTTGAAGTCTAGGGTTGTCACCTCCAAATCCATCAAAAATTACCCCACAAATAAAGACTTATCCTTATATTTGTTATTCAAAAATTTACTCAAATGGTCTTAGAATTTGAAAAACCCATTGCTGATTTAGAGCAAAAGTTGCAGGAGATGAAAGAGTTGGCAAAAGGGAGAAATATCGACCTAAGCAAGGATATTGTCTCATTGGAAGGTAAAATTTTAGCCTTGAAAAAGGAAACTTTTTCCAACCTTACGCGATGGCAGCGGGTGCAGCTTTCAAGGCATGCAGATCGACCTTATGCCTTAGATTACATTTACGAATTGACGAATGACTTCATTGAATTGCATGGAGACCGTAGTGTGAAGGATGATAAGGCGATGGTAGGTGGATTAGGGGATATTGACGGTCGAACGGTCTTTTTTATTGGACAACAGAAAGGCCGAAATACCAAGCAGCGCCAGGAAAGAAATTTTGGTATGGCTAATCCAGAAGGTTACCGAAAAGCCTTGCGTCTGATGAAAATGGCTGAAAAATTCAACAAACCCATTGTTACTTTGATAGATACTCCAGGAGCTTTTCCTGGATTGGAAGCAGAAGAAAGAGGACAAGGAGAAGCCATAGCTCGGAATATAAAAGAAATGTTTATGCTCAAAGTACCTGTAATTTGCATCATCATTGGTGAAGGTGCTTCGGGTGGGGCCTTGGGGATAGCGATAGGAGATAAGGTTTTGATGTTAGAAAATACCTGGTATTCTGTGATTTCGCCAGAATCTTGTTCTTCTATACTTTGGAGATCTTGGGATTACAAAGAACAAGCTGCTGAGGCACTTAAACTCACTGCCAAAGACATGAAATCCAATGGCTTGATAGACGATATCTTGCCTGAGCCATTGGGTGGTGCACACAAGGACTTAAAAGGGATGACTAAAACTCTCAAACAAGTGATTAAGAAGGCATTGAAAGAATTGGATGCCTTAGATCCTGAGGAGCGTATTTCCAAACGAATTGATAAGTTTTGTTCCATGGGTGTGGTGATTGAATAAGTATCATGTAGGCTAGTTACCCTACACCTGCTTCATAGTCAAGTGTTCGTGCTCTTAGTGGGTTTTATTGGACTTTAAATTACTATATGGACCTTTTTGCCGTAGAAACAGGATTTTTTAAATTGGATGGTGGGGCTATGTTTGGCGTGGTTCCTAAGTCCATTTGGTCTCGTACCAATCCTGCAGACGAAAATAACCTATGCACTTGGGCGATGCGATGCCTTTTAGTTGCAGAGGGGGATCGGTTGGTTTTGATAGACAATGGTATAGGGGATAAACAAGATGCCCGGTTTTTTTCGCATTATTATTTGCATGGAGATACTAGTTTAGAGAAAAGCTTACTTCGTCTAGGAGTTCATCCTACAGATATTACGGATGTTTTTTTGACACACCTGCATTTTGATCACTGCGGCGGTAGTGTGAAATACGGCTCTCACGGACAATACGAATTGACCTTCCCAAGGGCCAAGTATTGGACCAACCAAGACCATTGGACTTGGGCGACCGTTCCAAATCCAAGAGAAAAGGCATCCTTTTTAGAAGAAAATATCTTACCGCTTCAGGAACATGGTGTGCTCAATTACCTAGACTTAAAGACTAAGTCCTTTTTTACCGGCTTTGACTTCCTAACAATGGACGGCCATACTGACAAGCAAATGCTCCCTAAAATTCAGTACAAAGGGCACACGCTGGTGTTTATGGCCGACTTACTCCCTTCCGTGGGTCATATCCCATTGCCCTATGTTATGGGATACGATACTCGGCCCTTGTTGACTTTGCAAGAGAAACAAGAATTCTTGGAAATAGCAGCTTGTGATCAGTATGTGCTTTTTCTAGAGCACGATTCAGTGCATGAATGTTGCACAGTAAAAAAGACTGAAAGGGGTATACGTGTAGATCAAACTTTTCGACTCGATGAACTCTAAAGCTAGTATCGGAATTGCCTTTTCTGGGGGAGGAGTTAGAGGAATCTCGCATTTGGGTGTGCTAAAGGCATTGAACGAAGTAGGTATTTTTCCTAGCCAGGTGAGTGGCAGTTCAGCTGGTGCCATAGTAGGCGCCATGTATTGCCAGGGATATAGCCCCGATGAGGTTTTGAAGATTATCATTGAAACCAATTATTTCAAGTTGATCCGTCCTGCCATCTCATGGAAGGGTTTATTTACCATGGATAGTTTGGCCCAGCTTCTAAAAACCTACCTTCCACACAATGATTTTGCATCGTTGAAGGTGCCACTTCATGTAGCGGCTACAGATATAGGCAAAGGGGAAGTGGTTTATTTCAATTCCGGCAAGTTGGTCGAACCAATTTTGGCTTCTTCCTGTATCCCAGGAATGTTTGAACCAATTCATTATGAATCTCGCTACTTGGTGGATGGCGGAGTGCTGAATAATTTGCCGGTAGAACCTTTGCAAGTCAATTGTGAAATCGTTATTGGTGTCAACTGCAATCATCTACCCGAATTGGCTGCGGTTCGGAGTGTAAAAAATCTTTTAGAACGTGCAGTTATGATGAATATGAATTTTAATGCTTACAGCCGTAAATCGGTTTGTACTTATTTTATTGAGGCTCCTGGATTAGGTAAGTTCGGAGTTTTTGACTTAAAAAAGTCTTCGGAATTCTTTCAAGCAGGTTACAATCAAGCCATGAAAGTAATTGAAGCTAATCCTAGTTTATTAGAAACCTCTACCCAGTTACAACCCCAGCCTAGCGTGTTATGATGAAGTTACTTTCCCGTTTTATATTTTGGGTATCAGGATGGACCTTAAATCCCAATTGGCCTGCAGGAGTGAAAAAAGCGGTTCTCATTGCGATCCCTCACACTTCTAATTGGGATATTTTGTATGCTCGTGCTGCCTTTTTCCTCATGGATATTCAGGTACGTTTTACAATAAAAAAGGAGGTGATGATCGGTCCTTTGGGTTGGTTATTATCTGCACTAGGAGCAATCCCTATTGATCGTAAGCGGATTCCTGGAGGAAAAAAGCAAACCTATACGGAGGCCATGATTCAAATGCTGAATAGTCGAGAGGATTTGGTGGTGATGGTTACTCCGGAGGGTACTCGAAGTGCAGTAAGTAAATGGAAAACAGGATTTTACCATACTGCACTTGGAGCTAATGTTCCGATTGTTATTGGGTATTTGGATTACAAAAAGAAGGAGGCGGGAATCGGTCCGTGTATTTATCCAAATGGAGAAATGGACGCCCAAATAGAAGAACTAAAAGCATTTGGTAGGGGAGTGGTTCCCAAATATCCAGAAAAAGGAATTCGGGATTAAAATTATTCATACTCGAAAAAGTAAGTATAAATGTGTTTGAATTACAGCGGATAATCGTTTAGGGCTACAGCATACCTATATGACCTTCAACCCTTATTTTTTTGGTTACTAGAGACGATATGGTTCATCACCTTCGCCAATAAAACGATTGAGATTTGATACGTAGTGAATTGGGTTGAACTGAAGACCTCAACAACTAGTTTCCATCTGATACCAATCTAAATCCTACATTGGAGCTACCCGAATCAATAGCTTGTCCCTGTCTTGCGGAGGGTCTGTAGTTCATGCAGTAATTTGAAGCGCATAAAAACGAACCACCCTTGATGACACGTTCCATCGCATAGGGGTTGCTTGGATTGTAACAGGGATTCATCCCTACATCAAGCTTAGGTGCTTTTCCTGCAATTCGCGCATGTTTCAATGCATCAAACCAATCGGAGGTAAGCTCCCAAACATTACCAATTAGATCGTAAGCACCATAACTATTGGGTGGATATGAGCGAACTGGTGCTGTAGATTTGTATCCATCCTTTCCTTCATCTTGCGTTGGAAACACGCCTTGGAAGGTATTTGCGAGGTAAGTTCCATTTGGAGTAAATTCATCTCCCCAAGCAAATTTTTTACCATTTATTCCTCCTTTGGCTGCAAATTCCCATTCTGCCTCGGTAGGGAGTCGTTTTCCTACCCAGTTGGCATAGGCTACTGCATCTTCGTAAGCGATATGTACCACCGGATGCATCTCGCGACCTACCAAGTTGCTTTCAGGACCTTCAGGATGTTTCCAGTTGGCACCTTTTACCCAACTCCACCACGCAGAATGGTCGTGTAAAGATACTGCTTGCGTAGGAGGAGTAAACACCATGGAACCTGGAGCAAGGTCTTCATCGGATAATTTCGGAGTATTTGGAGGGAGTTGCTTTTTCAATTCCTCCCAATCTATGGGGCGTTCTGCTAAAGTTTTATAACCTGTGGCAATTACAAATTTTTCAAAATCTGCATTGGTTACTTCTGTGGCATCCATCCAAAAACCTTTTACATGCACTTCCACAGCAGGTTTCTCTACGACATAGGCTTCGGTTTCATTACTGCCCATGATAAGTTTCCCCCCAGCAATCCAAACCATCCCTTTTACCGGTGTTTTTGGAGAATTGAGAAGAGCTAATTTACCTTCTGTTATGGGTTGAGAGGCCTTACTGGTGCAAGAGGCTATAGCCAAAAGTAAATTATAAATTAGGAGTATCCAGAAACTTTTCATGCAAACAAGATACTAGGAATGGTTTTTCTACCAAAATAATTGGGAAGGGATTCAACTTATTTTCATTTTTTTGAACCTTATTGATTCGGCGAATCTTTAGCAGTGGATTAAGTTAATTTTGATTTACTTCCCGTTTCCTCTTTGAATTTTTTTTTCAACTATGGATAGCATCCAACTTGGCATATACTTTTTTCCGCAGTTTATTAAATACTTGCGTTCGTTCAATCTCGCCAGTGCCACTCATTAAACTTGATTTTTTGATTACATTCTCCATATTTCGAAAAACCCCTGCATTAAATTCCTTGTCTTTGGAACCTACAAAGTAGAGGACGCTGTGATTTAAAAATGTCATTTTATGCTCTCCTAATTCAGCAAGCAAGGTGTTGTCTCCAGATACTATGTCGTTTAGGTACAATCGGTATTCACCGAGCTCTATAGTGGAAGAATGGCCTGGAAGTGACTTCTTTCCTTCACTAGCCATTTTTTCGAGATGTCCAATGACTTCCAAAACACTTTCATAAATCAGTGTGGTAGTTTTGGAATTTTCTATTAATCCCATTTGGTGATAGGTTTCTATTTGCCTCAGGGTGGTGTTTAAAGCATCCTTATTCCAAATTTCTGTACTTGGGATCTGTGAATAGGCTCTAAGGATTCGATTGGATAAGTTTTCGTACGTGTTTGATATGCTTCTTGAAATCCCGAATTTTTCAGGATAAGGATGACTTTGTTGAAGAATAGATTTCGACCAAAAGAAAAACTTAAAGCTTGCAAGAATAGGATGGTAAAAATGGTGGTAGGGGGGTAAATCCTTGATTAAATGATATAGTTGCTTTTTTGGATAGCTATTGATGTACTGCAATTGATGAATAACGTCTTCCATCCACTGTTTTAGCGGGTCTTCTTGGGCTGGAATTGTTCCTGCTTTGAAGAGAATCGAACTGCTATTCAAACAAAGAAATTCATCTAAGGAAATATTAAACCCATGGCAGAGTAAACTGATCTCATCAAAGTCCAACAACTTATCCCCACGAATTCTTCGATAAGCACTGTCTAAACTTACATTTAAGGCGGTAGCCACCTCTGCTGCAAGTGATGAATAAGGAGATATCGATGGCTTTAAGCGCTTAAAAAATTGAGCTTGTGTGTTCATAAAAAAGAATTTAGTTGAAAAAATAAGAATGGTTTAAATAAGTTATAAATAATGAAAAAAAGAAATTTAATTCAAATAAATATAAAAAAAATAATTAAAAATTGATTTTTAAAAATACAAAATCGAATTATTTGCCATTGAATTAGTTGTAAAAAGTAAGTTTTTGATGTTGCGAGTAATCAGGGATGTGGCCTTATGAATCATTGCTTATACAATCAAGCTTCACAAGTCTTTCCTTCCGTTACTAGTTAATAGGCGGAATACCCGCATATTTTTTGAGTAAGATTTAAAAAATACGATTGAACCCTAAGTCCCTACCCAATCACTTTTTTGTAGAAGCTTTTTCTAAACCATCCTCCTCTTCAAAGAGGCTAATCTTAGTTTCATCTAGTAAGTGGCGTTGGAAGTACGGCTAAGCTTTCTGTACCATTTTCTGAGACAGTTTGTACGGCAAAGAAATAATTATCTTTACTGTAAGGTAGTTTAAGATTTGTTTCCTCTGTGTAAAATTTTTTCTCCCACACCGAAGCTGAGGTTTCCCGCATCAATACGTAATACCCTTTTGGACTTCCATATTGCGGAGCTTTCCAACTTAAGGACGTAGCGTTGCTCAGACCACGAACATCTATTCGAACTTCTTGTGGTATGCTAGCAGACTTTGCCAGAGAAGCTGCACTGGCAAGGTTGACGGCTGCTACCTTCCTTAAGTATTCAAAATCCATGAATTCAGGTAAATCCCCATATTGAATGCCATTTTCTACCCTTACATTTTCATGCTGGTGGAGAAAATTTTCATTCATTTCGGACATACGCACCGCAGTAAATCCATTTTTCATAAAGGGAGTTTGGTCTCCTCCCCGGAGGAATCGGTCATTTCTATAAATCAATTTTACTTTCATTTGATCTACATACCGCTCTCCAACTTCCTTGATATAGCGTGCAAGTTGCCGAGAGGGACTGTCATTGTCCGAGTTAATTGATCTACGGACACTAGCCCCTTGTTCGTCCTCGGCTAGTGGAATGGTTTCTGAAAAAACGCGCATTACGGTGTTGTTGCTGATGTTGGTTTCTGAAGAAGTACTATTCCCAACAATATCGTTATTGAGTACGGCTTCAATTTTCCAAGACTCACTTTTTGCCTTATTTGCAAGGTACGTTGCTCCCTTCAGGCCTTGTTCTTCTCCTGTAAAAGCTACAAAAACCAAGGTGGTAGGAAACTCTATTTGTGAAAGAATTCGAGCAAGTTCAAGGACTAATGCCACTCCACTGCCATCGTCATTGGCACCGGGGGAGGCGTTTACGGCATCCATGACATCCTTGTTTCGAGAATCCAAATGACCTGAAATAAGGATCATTCGTGGGTCTTGCTTGTTTGTCCCCGGAAGTAGGGCAACCACATTTGCAACTTTAGCATCTGCTACAATTCTTCTTCCGTCACTAGGTACTACAAACTCCTCAATCTTGGAAGTTAGCCTTCCGTTTGAAGTGATTCCAAATTCTAAAAATTTCGAATTGACGTAGTTTTGAGCAGCAATCATTCCATTTTTAGCATCTTGATTTAGGGTATGCCTACTTTTAAATGAGGCCAACACTTCGGTGTATTTTTTTAAACTATCCGCATTTACTTGTTGTACCAACTTGTAAATTTCAGGATCACGGTGAATAAGCTGCTGACCAAATACTGGAAAAGTGAATGTGAAGGCGGTTAATATGAATAAAATGTATCGCATGTTGAAGATCCTATCTTAAGTTCGTCCTAAATTTAGTTCAGATTTTTAATCCTCCTAGTCAATATTTAAATGAATACATTTTCACTGCCTAGCCAAGGGGAATATCCTCCCTATTACGAAACCTACATTTCAAAGCTTACTAAAGCGAATTTTTCGGATCTTTTGATTGCTCAAATTGAGCAATTGAAAACCTTCTTGATTCCCAAGCCTATAGGTTGGTATAGTACCCCTTATGCTTCTGGAAAATGGAGCCCTAAAGAGTTGCTGGGGCATTTGACCGATACGGAACGTATTATGACCTTTCGAGCACTCTGTATTGCCAGAGGAGATAAAAATCCATTTCCTGGATTTGATCAAGACCCCTATGTAGTAAACGGGCAGTTCAATGCCATTCCAATGGAAGTATTACTTGCAGATTTTGAAGCACAGCGCCGAGCTATTCTCAGCTTGGTTCAAACACTTCCAGAACCTTCATTTCAAGAAATTGGCAATGCAAACGGAAAGCCCATAAGCACTCGAGCTTTGCTTTGGATCATTCCGGGACATTTTGAACATCATTTTCACGTACTACAACACCTGTATTGATGGGACAACTAGCACTAGCAATTTTAGATGCATTTTCGGATAAGCCCTTTTCAGGAAATCCAGCAGGAGTATGTCTCCTAGAAAGCTCTATTTCTCAGGATTTGATGCAGCAAATTGCGATGGAGATAAATCTGAGCGAGACTGCCTTTGTAGGACGTACAGCAGATCCTTCTGTCTTTTCATTACGCTGGTTTACCCCATCAGTAGAAGTGGACCTTTGTGGACATGCCACACTTGCCTCTGCCACTTGGATGTTTCATGAAGGTTGGGTAAAACCTGAGGAGACTATCCAGTTTCAAACCCGTTCAGGTATTCTCTCTGTTACAAATAGTGGGGAAGGGGTTTGTATGGATTTTCCGCTGATTCCTACTACGATAGATACGCACCCAGACCATATGTATAGCCTATTTGGTGCTACAATTGTGCAAGCGGCGAAGTTACGGGGAAATTGGATTTTTGAACTTGAGGATGAAGCGGCCGTTCGAAATTTGGCGCCAGATTTTGCAATGATTGCAGCCACCAGCGAGGAGGGATTTATAGTGACTGCGGCTGGATCCAAAGAATACGATTTGGTGAGTAGGTATTTTGGACCCAACTTAGGGATACCAGAAGATCCCGTGACGGGATTTGCACATTGTGCTTTGGTGGACTATTGGCACAAGAAAACAGGAAAAATGAGTTTTAAAGCTTTCCAGGCAAGCAAGAGAGGGGGAACACTCTATTTAGAAAAAAATCGAGATCGAGTTTGTATTCAAGGAAAGGCTGTGGTCGTAGTAAGAGGTAATCTAACCGTTTAACTAGTATGGCAACCAAGGAACGAGTACGCATCCATGTAAAAAAAGTGGCAGGCCATATCAATGACTATTTGGTCAATGATTTGAGTTTTGTGGTCTTGTTGTTGGTGTTGCTGTTTATCGTTTTCATCCTGCCTATTTTGATTGAATATGGGCACCTGGATATGTTCATTGTTAATTTAGTGTTTATCTTTTTGTTTTTCACAGGTATATGGTCCTGCAACAATAGATCCTTGGTGGTAGTGACTGCATCGCTTTTTTTGGCTCAAGTCACGCTCAAACTTTTGCGAATTGGAGAAATACAGCAGGATATTTACTTGCTAGAACGAATAGCGGGGATTTTGAATATGGGAGTCTTCATCTTTTTAAATGTTCGCCTCCTGTTTAGGGATCAAGAAGTGAACTTATATCGGGTGATAGGTGCGATCAATGTTTATTTGCTAGTGGCAATCACGGGAGCCTTTGGCTTTGAAATCATTCACCTGACCATTGGGAGTTCCATCGAAAATGTAAGTCAATCTTTAACGTCCAAAGACATTACTGGAGTAGAAGAGGATTTTGCAGGACACTTGTATTTTAGTTTGGTTAGTTTAACTACCGTAGGGTTTGGTGATTATACTCCAGTGAATATCTTGTCAAAAATGTTGGCTGTATTTCTTTCCACTATTGGAATATTATATCCTGCTGTGGTGATCGCACGATTAGTGGGCGCTGGGCCAAGGAATTGATAAGAAACTCAACCAATCCTGTAATTTTTATTTTACTCTAGTTAAAAAAGCTTTATTTAACTTTATAATTACCGAAAACTATGAAAAAACAACTCTTAGTGGCGTGCGTATTCTTCACTGTGTATTCATTGATGGCGCAGACCACTCGAAAAATTGAAGTAGAATCTAAGGTAGAGTCTACTTCCGAAGTGACTATCAAAGGAAAACGAGTTCCTTACAAAGCTACTGCTGGTACTCAGCCGGTCT
>JALRIY010000073.1 GCA_023255285.1 Algoriphagus sp. | reverse complement strand
ACTACTCCACCAATTGACTTCGGTTTCTGAATTGGTACTTGAAGGTACCTCCATCATTGATTTGTCACCCCTATTACTATTTTCAAATTTGAGAAGTCTTTATTTTTTTGACGCTCCTTTAGTTGATCTTGGCCCCATCAGTCAAATGAAGTTGCTAACTACATTAAGATTATCTCAACTACCAGCTACGAATTATTCCCCTATTTCTCAGCTCACTAACCTCATTGACCTTGATATTTCAACTACAGGAATTGAAGAATTAACACCCCTTTCTAATTTGGTGAATCTTGAAAAGCTGGTAGTATCAGGAACTAATATTAAATCGTTGAAGGGAATTGAAGGATTGGTGAACTTAGTAGAACTTGATTTTGCAAGTACTGATGTGAGATCTTTAAAACCAGTAGAAGGAATTGTTGGGCTAAAGAAAGTCACTTGTTTCAACACTCGATTATCACCTAAAGCTGTAGAGGCTTTTATGTTTTCCTTTCCAACATGTGAGGTTCGGTATTATTAAGAAAAATGCTATCTAATGAACTTTTAACTTGTTTATTTGCTTGAATACGCTGATATAGAATCAATATTTTGAAAACTGTTGCTCTTATTCCTGCCCGTTTTGCTTCCACCCGCCTACCTGCCAAATTGGTTCAAGATCTTGGGGGGCTTTCAGTCATCCAGCGTACCTACCAAAGTACAGTAGCAACGGCAGTTTTCGATGAAGTTTGGGTAGTTACGGACCATGTCCAAATTGAAGTACAAATTCAGGCAATTGGTGGGAAAGTAATTAGGAGTAGTCAAGAGCATGATAGCGGTTCGGATCGGATTGCAGAGGCACTAGCACAGGTGGATGCTGATCTTATAGTCAATGTGCAAGGGGATGAACCTTTTCAAGATGCCAAGACGCTACAGGATTTGGTTCAAGTATTTGCAAACCCTGAAGTTGGCGTAGCAAGCTTGATGCATAAATTACCATCAGAGCAGGTACTCAACCCGAATTTTGTGAAGGTGGTGGTCGATGAACGGTTTCGTGCCCTCTATTTTTCAAGGTCACCAATCCCTTACAATCGTGAGGGAAAATTGATTACATATTGGAAACATATTGGAATATATGCTTACCGCAGAGATATTTTACTTTCCTTTACCCAATGGCCGAAAGGATCCTTGGAGCAAATAGAATTGTTGGAACAACTTAGACTAGTAGAAAGGGGGATTCCAATTCAAATGGTAGAAACCACACATGAAGCAATTGCAATAGATACGGAGGAAGATTTAAAAAAGGCTCGTTTGTTGGTAAAATAATATGTCTAAATGAATATTTAACATATTTAATTAAAATAATAAATATTTTTATTTTAATTTTTAAATTATTTTTTGGATTTAAATTATACAACCATCCGATTTACTATTCATTTTGAAATCTAATTCCTTTCCTCAAAAAGAAAAATAAGCACCTCTAATAAATGCATTTAGAACTATTTTCTTTGAAAAATTCATTAATTTATTTCTATTATAATACAAAAAATCTTTTACCCTAAAAAAAAACTAGTCGAATACTGAATCTAACTAGTTTACAAGAACGAGAATTTTGCTTATCATGAAGCAAAATTATTTTTTAACTATCTATTTGAACCTCAATATCAAAGAATGGTTAATTTTTGAAAAAAAAGTTGTCCTTAAATTTCTAATTGTCTTTTCTTTTAGTTTTATTTCCTATCTGTAATCAATTCTGTTGATTCGGCATTCTCCTCCAAATTAGAAACAACTTAAACTTAATTTAAATTTATGGCAACTGTATTAGCAACACCAGGCGTTTACATTGAAGAAAAAAGCGCCTTTGCCTCCTCTGTAGTTCCTGTTGGAACAGCAATCCCCGTTTTTTTGGGATACACACAGAAGGCGGCAAGAGGAACCAAATCATTAAAAAATGTGCCTACTCGAATTTCTTCTTTTGCGGAATTTGAGCAGTTTTTTGGAGGAGCTCCAAAAGTAATGTTCGAAATCAGTGAAGATTCATCTAGTGTAAACGGGTACAGCTTAGCGGTAGATCCGGCTACCCGTTATTTGTTGCATGCTGCTGTTAAATTTTTCTATTCCAATGGAGGTGCTGACTGCTACGTATTGTCAGTGGGAGATTACAGTGCTGGAGTAAGTGCAAAAGATTTCAATGATGAGGCTACTGGCTCAGGACTTCCACAGTTGTTGAAATACAACGAGCCGACTTTATTGGTTATACCTGAAGCTATTTTGCTACCAAAGGCAGAATGTTTTTCATTGCAGCAAGCGATGCTTAGCCATTGTGGATATGCAACTAAAAACAGATTTGCTATTCTGGACGTATTTGATGGAGCTAAGGAAAGAACCTATGCAGATGATGATGTGATCAATCAATTTAGAGAGGGTGTTGGAGCCAACTTCTTGCAGTGGGGTGCTGCTTACTATCCATTTGTGCAAACTACTATAATTGCATCTGGAGATGTTAATTTCACCAACATAAGTAATACTGCAGATTTGATTGAAATTCTTTCAAAAGATGTGAATGATGATTTGGAAAATGGTCGAATCAATGAGGCTAGAGCAAATGCTATCAAGGATGAGTTGGCTAAAATTGAAACTGCCACAACCAAAGAAGAAGTTTCTTCTCTACAAGCAACCTTGAAAGTAGTTAGTGCGAAGTTGAATTCAATTTTGACGCAAATCTCTGAATCCTTGAATTTATTGCCAGCAAGTCCTGCGATGGCTGGAGTTTATACTATGGTTGACAGTTCTGTCAATGTAGCAAAAGCACCTGCAAACTTGTCTTTGGGTTCTGTAATTAGCCCAAGTGTTCAAATTACCAGCGATACGCAAGAGGAATTGAACTTGCCATTGAATGGAAAGGCAATTAATGCTATCCGAACTTTCCAAGGAAAAGGAGTATTGGTTTGGGGAGCAAGAACATTGGATGGAAATAGCCAAGATTGGAGATACATTTCTGTTCGTAGAACGATGACATTCTTGGAGCAAAGCATCAAGGCTGCTGCAGAAGGTTTTGTTTTTGAGCCAAACAACTCTACTACTTGGTCTACTTTAAAGGCTACTGTAACTAACTTTTTATTGAACCAGTGGCAGTCTGGAATTTTGGCAGGCCAAAGCCCTGATGATGCTTTCTCAGTTGAAATCGGTTTGGGAATTACTATGACCCCTAATGATATTCTAGATGGTTTGATGAAAATGACTATCAAAGTCGCTATTGTAAGACCAGCTGAATTCATTGTAATCACATTTGAGCAGCAACAACAAAAATCATAATCACTTTAAAACTAAAATATACTAATTATGGCAGCACCAACCGCAGGAACAGGTGGCGAACAGGATCAGTTTTGGCCCTTACCTAAATTCTACTTCTCAGTGGATATTGGAGATCAAACTGACTTGCCTTTTCAAGAGGTCTCAGGCCTAGATATAGATGCCGAGGTAATTGAATACAGACATGGAAATAGCCCTGTTCACTCTACTATCAAAATGCCTGGAATGAAGAAATATTCAGACATTACTTTGAAGAAAGGTGTATTCACTACAGACAATAAGTTCTACGAGTGGATTTCTAAAATCAGCTTAAACACCTACGAACGATTGACGGTTGTTATCCGTTTGTTGGACGAAGCCGGCGCACCAAAAATGACTTGGACGCTAACAAACGCTTTTGCAAAGCAAATCACTCCTACGGATATGAATTCCCAAAGCAGTGAAGCAGCAATCGAAACCATCGTGTTTGCTCACGAAGGATTGAGAATTGAAGCAGCTTAAGTCTGAGTAGTAATAAAGTATTAAGGCCAGTGTTGCGTTTAAGTTTCTCTTGAACGAACACTGGTCTTTTATTTTAAAAATTGCTTTAGTATCTACTTAAGGATTTGGAACTTTCACCACTTTGTAATTATTTAATGGAAATAAAATGGTAAGGTGAATATGTAGGTTTTATTCTAATTTTTAGGAATTCAATCGGTTTTTTGGCTTTCAGAAAAAAAGTTGGATTGGAATTAAGGAAAGTAGACTATGTTCTGCTTCTTTTTGAAATCCTAGTAATATTCATTCAGGGTTTAAGGATGCTAGCTTATCAGATTAAACTTTAAATGGAACCTTCTATCGTTATTGTTGGTAAAGTCTATTTTTAGATTTTATCAAATATTCAGCAGTGGATTTCATTTAGATTTAATGGATTACCTCTTGGGCAGACCATTTTTTTTTCTATTTTTGGTTATGGGAAAAAAAATAATGAAAGAGGTTATTATCGCCATTTCACTTTTACTTTTAGCCATTTTGCTTCTTCCCGTGTTTATTGGATTTTTATGGTTGACAGATACAAGTATCTCTTTTGCAGAGCTGCTTGTTTTGCCGAATTTAGTAGTTGGATCTAGTGTGCTTTTTTTTCTATTGTATTTTGGTCGATTATTTACTGCTCTCCTAAAATCAACTAAAGCCTAATTTAATTCAAAATGATTCACGTCGTACTTTCCACCTTAGTTGTTGCTTTGAATGAGTACATTAAAAATGAATTGAATTTGCAGGATGATATGGTGGTGTTAGCAAATCCTTCAGATTTAGGAGGAAAAGTTAATCCTCAAATTGAGAATAAACTAGTTGTTTTTTTACAAAATATTGAAGAGGAACGTGTGATTCGGAATGGTTCGTATCAGGCATATGCTGGAATTAATCCACCGAAACATTTCAATCTCTACATCATGTTTATTGCAAATTTTCCAGATCCCAATTATGCTGAATCTTTGCGCTACATTTCTTTGGTGTTGGAATTTTTTCAAGGTACCCAAGTTTTCGATAGAGGTAACTTACCATTGCTTTCTTCTAATGTTGATAAATTAAGTTTTGAGTTTGTAAACAATTCTTTTGATGAGTTAAATAGTCTTTGGAGTTTACTCGGTTTAAAATATATGCCTTCTGCCACCTACAAATTGAAACTGCTTAGTTTTACAGCTAATTTAATTCGAGAAGAAGTTTCTTCCGTAATAGGTAAATCTTCTTAATTCCTCTAATATTACTAGGATGAAACTCCTGATTTTCAAATAATTCATTTAATGTGCAGTCTTTACTTAAATAAAATTTTAGGAGCATAACGTGATGGAACAATTTCAAAATTCTTATCGGTATGTAACCAAGTACATTGAAGTATTTTCATGCATTTTTTTACATGAGTATTACGAAGGAGGTCGTTGTTATGATGTGTCTTTTAAGCCTACTCCTCGAACTCAGCAATTACTTAAAAATTACAATTTGGTATTTAAGTCCAAACCTGCTGGCTTTTTATTGGCTGCAAATTTAGATAAGGACTTTACTAATTCTATTTATAAAGATCCATTTGAGCTGGATTTTGAATTTCGATTTACAAATGTATTTTTCCATTCCTACACCGTTTTATTAAGTGATCCGGAAGTTCGATATTTTTTGGATGATGATTTTAGTACATCAATCCAATTAGGATCTCAGCATGGTACTATAGATCCAGAATTAGAGAGACCAGGCTTATCGGGAGTAATCCGAATACGCCATAATTCAACTTCACCTATTTTACCGTTAGCAGCAAGCGCATTAAATAAATTTAAAGCTCGGTCGAAAGAGGTGATCTTAAAAAATAGAAGAGTTCGGCCAGTTTACCTTTGTTATTGTTCTGAAGAAGTATTTGATCATTTTCAAGGCTTATTTATTGAACAAGAAGGTGATTTTAAAGAGTTAATTTCATTTGGGCCTCCAGAACGTGTACTTACAGATTCGGGATTATTGGCTTACAAGTTTGTAGCTGAGCAGGATATCCCAATGAAGTTTAATTGGAAGGGTTACTTAAAGCTAGAAAGAAAAAATCAACTCGGTATATACCAGAAGGTACTTCCTAATCCTAGTCCTAAGAATATAAAATTTGATCCATTAATTAATTCATATATTTCAGAAATCTTTGTCAAACTTTAATGGCTTCTAGAAATTTTCAAATTAAAGTAAATAGTTCCCCTACAGAAAAGGTTATTTCCTCATATAGGTTTTACTAATCAAATACAAACATGGCAACCCCGACAGCAGGATCAGGAGGAGAACAGGATCAATTTTGGCCTTTACCTAAGTTTTATTTCTCTGTAGATATAGGTGATCAAACTGATTTATCTTTTCAAGAAATTTCCGGGTTGGATACTGGTGCTGAGGTGATTGAGTATAGGCATGGAAATAGCCCAATACATTCCACAATTAAAATGCCTGGTTTAGGAACTGGTTCCGACATCACCATGAAAAAGGGGGTATTTACGGGGGATAATAATTTTTATGAATGGATTTCTAAAATAAATTTGAATACCTACGAGCGACTTACTGTAGTGATTCGGTTGTTAGATGAAACGGGTTCACCAAAAATCACTTGGACATTGACCAATGCGTTCGCAAAGCAAATTACATCGACAGATTTGAATTCTCAAAGTAGCGAAGCGGCTATTGAAACCATTGTATTCACGCATGAGGGATTGCGTATGGAGGCTTCTTAACTTTTTTATTTAAGAAAAATTTCTTTCTTTTTACATCGCATGGTAATGCATCGAAAAAATTTCATTTAAGGCTTTATAGAAATTAACTGGATTATTTTTTTGCGATAGATCACAATTTTTTCCAAGTACTTTGAGCAGATTATTTATTGAATTTAAGGAGTTAAAGTGAACTAGTTAGTACATAAATTTTGTGATTTATTTCACTTAGGTGATTTCTCAAATTGCTTAATCATTATTTTTAAAAAAGTGTTCTATTTCAGCCCAGTTAATTCCAAAGTGTTGGTCTATTTTACAAAAGATATCTTAAATTTAGTTTCTATTGGATTCTTAGTTTCTTAAAATTTAAATTCCATTAAGTATATGTCGGCCAGGGGCTCTTCATTTCGTTCAAGTGATCCACCAGTTTCCTATAATTTTAAGGTTTCACTTGCTCCTGGCGGTTTGGCAAGTGCAGCATTCCTAGGAGTGAGTGCTTTGGCAGGACTTCCTTCTGATGCCGCTTTTACTCAGATTTCAGGTTTGGGCGTAGAGATGGAGTATGATACCATACGAGGAGGGGGATATAATGATACCGTGTATCACCTTCCTAAAGGAGTGAAGCGAAGTGGTTTGACTTTAAAGCGTGGTCTGGCACCTTATTCCTCACCCTTGATGCAATGGTGCTTGAAAACTGGTTCAGGGTATTTGTTTCCAGCGCCAATGACTATGATAGTGATGTTATTAGATAAAAATCCAAATAACCCGCCAGTGATGATTTGGATGATTTATAATGCTATTCCAGTCAAGTGGCAAATTGAAGAATTAAATGCAACGAAATCAGATATTGTTTTTGAGTCTATTGAAATTGTGTTTTCAAATATGGATGTTGTAGGAACCTCTTTTTAATTTTTTATTTACTATAAGACGACTTGATTATGCCAGTTGAAATTAAAGAATTGTTGGTCAAAGGAAAGATGCAAGGTGGTCAGGAGCCTGATAAGAAGGCTTCCACAGGCAAAAAAATGGTGAAAGAGGAAGGTATAGGTGGTTTGAGTTATTCCTTAAGAAAACAGATAGTTGACCAGTGTGTGCAAGAAGTGATGGATCGAATAAAAAATATGAATGATTTCTAATGTTTAGTTTTAGTTCAAATTTGTCCCTCAAGGCCTATGAAAAATTTGCCAATGGTCAGCCAAGCTCAGCTCTTTTGTTTGGTACTTATGAATTGCAAATCAATCCAGAAAATCTATCCGTTTCATTCGGTGAGATAGATAAAAAAGATGAAGAACCTGATTCTGCAGCTGGAATTCCTGTAAGTGCAAAAAATGCAGCTTACAATCAGCAGAAGGTAAATGTTAAATTTACAATTGATAATTCAGGTGCTGTACCTAGTTGGCCAGATAGTGTTTTTGGTTTTGCGGGGGATTCAATTAAAGATTCCATTGATCAATTGCTTAGGGTTACCATTAAGCCGACGCGAGCCACTCATGCGCCACCTTTTGTCGAAATGAAATGGGGAAAATTTATCCTTGTTGGAAAGGTGAAAAATCTAACTATTGACTATACGTATTTCAATAGTAGTGGAGATCCTGTTCGAGCGGTAGTTAGTTTTTCTTTGGAAGAAGAAGTGGACGAAAAAGTGATTAGTCGTGAATTCCAAAGTCCAGATATCACGAGAATTCTTACGGTTAAGGATGGGGATTCCTTAATTGCTCTCTCTGAATTGTCCTATGATGACCCAAAGTATTACATGCAAATAGCTAAATACAACAACTTACCTTCCTTTAGAGGTCTAAAAATTGGAAGTCAAATTGAAATTCCACCTTTAGAGAAATAAATCATGCTTGGCGCTAAATCTCCTGATGATTCCTTGCAACTAGTGATTTCTTTTGAAGTCAAGGTAGGAGGAAAACCTCTACCTAAAGAGATGGTTGTTTTAAAGGTTCAGGTAAAATCAGAAGTAAATAAAATTGCTAAAGCACAACTGTCAATTATTGCCGGTAAAACTTACGAAAATTTATTTCCTGAAAGTGAGGATCCGAATTTTGCCCCAGGAAAGGATGTTGAAATATCCATTGGCTATTCCGAAAAGAATGTGAAGGTTTTTTCTGGAATCATCACAAAGCATAGCATAGATATAGGGGTGGATTACCTAAATTTTTCATCAAGAAACTTATTGGTTTTAGAAGCAGCGGACAAAGCAATAAAAATGACTGTTGGAAAAAAATCTGAGTTGTATGAGAAGAAGAAAGACAGTGATATCATGACTACTTTACTTTCTGCTGCGGGACTGACTAAAAAGGTTTCAGCAACAACGCTAACTCACGATTTAATTGCTAGGCATAATTGTAGTGATTGGGAGTTTCTACTCAACAGAGCCAAAGCAAATGGGATGGTGGTATTGAATTCTATGGGAGCAGTGACGGTGGAAGTTCCAAAATCATCTGGTACCGAAAAAACTAATGTTACTTACGGGAAAGATATAAAAACTTTTCGCGCAGACGTAGATGCAGCTTCTCAATTACAGCAATTGGAAGCTATTAATTACGATATATTTAATGAAAAGGAAATCAAACAATCGGGTAAAGATCCGAAATTTGATATACCTGGTAATCTTACAGGTGCAGTTTTAGGAAAGGTGGCGGCTGCTTCAAAAGTTAGCTTGAATGTTCCTGTGCCTGTTTTAACTCAAGAATTAAAAGGGCATGCTGATGCAGCATTAATTGCTAGTCGAATGCGAAGGGTCGTTGGTGAAATGAGTTTTAGGGGTACTACAGATGTTATTTTAGGCAGTCATGTCAAGTTAAATGGCTTTGGTAAATTATTTAACGGGTTAGTTTATGTTACTGAAGTTGAGCATCGAGTTGAAAATGGGCAATTTGTAACTAGAGTTGCATTTGGTTTAAAACCGGAATTATTTCAATCCAAGCCTAATTCAGAGTTGAATTTGCTTCCTCCTATTGCCGGTTTGCACGTTGGAATAGTTAAAAAATTGGATGCTGATCCAAGTAAGAAAAATAGAATTCAGGTACTAATTCCTTCTTTGAAAAGTACTGGAAATGGGGTTTGGGCTATGCTTGGGCATTTTCATGCAGGGAAGAATTCTGGAAGTTTCTTTGTACCGGAAATCAATTCCGAAGTGATAGTAGGCTTCATCAACGATGACCCTAGATTTCCAGTAGTACTCGGAGCGCTCTATAGTAAAAACAATACAACGAAAGAAAAATTTACAAAATAAGCGCGACCTTCGGCTTCTCGCCATTTTTTATCTTCCGCAGAATAACCTCGGTTAAGCACTGCAACACCACCGTCACCACGCATAGAGTAAGTTGCCGTAACATTAGACAAGCCCTCTTCAAAAGCATGATCTTGGCGAACAATTTCATACCAAGTCCCTAAATAACGCTCTACTTGAAATTGCGTTACTGGATCAATATTTTTAGGCGCGCTAGTACAACCAACTAATAAAGTGCAGCCAGCTAATAAAA
>JALRIY010000072.1 GCA_023255285.1 Algoriphagus sp. | reverse complement strand
CGAAGTCATCGTATTGCTGGATGTGGGCATTGAGGGTAACCCGCGCTCCTTTGTCTTGCATCACTTCGCCAAGCAGTACTGAGAATTCTTTGGCAGTTTCTACCTGCTGCCATTCGTCTAGTGGGAGCATTTGCGTCCATAACGGTTCTACCTGAGTCAATTGTAACTCCTCTTTTGCAAAGCAGGCGCTAAAAAGTAAGGGGCCAGCCAAGAGGATTTTTGAAAAATGTGATCGATTTCGTTTCATGTGTTTTGAGTTAAAAAGTAAATGATTTCAAAAAAAATGAGTCATGAATGGAGGGGGCTAGCCTCTGAAATATGCCTGGGATAATTATTAATATGGGAGAAACTTAATTTATTTAATTTAATTAAAAAAGGATTTTTTAATATTATTTTTATTCATTTAAATCTTAGTTATCTTTTACTACTCATTAAATAGTCTAGATTAATTTTTGAAATAAAGAATAGTTGAACCAAATGGGCATTCCATTCCTTTTAGAGCCAATTGGATCTGGATTTCATCAAAGTAATCCATTGCTTCACTCAACTGGGTTCCAAGAAAAAAGCAATCGTCCCTCCATCAAAAACAGTAAGCGAAATGATCGAGCGAGAGGTAAGTGACTACGAAATGGTGGACTTTTTCCTAGCGAAGAAGGACACCCCAACTTCTTAAATGTAGATTATCTGGTTGATTTGACTCGAAAGCCTTCACGAAATTTTCGTAAAGGTTTTTTTATTTTTTTAGCCTAAATCCAAATCTTATGAATTCAAATTTTAACAATTTGATAAAACCATTTATTGCTGTTTTTACAAACAAATTTAAAGTTTACCTTAAATTTTAAACCGGTTTTTAACTTATTTACGTTTTTTAAAGTTTTTTAAATAAAAAAAAGAGCCAGTATTTTAAAACACTGGCTCTTGATTTGGGTTATTGTTAATGGATTAAAACCATATAAACTTCTGCAAATTGCTGGGTTGAGCTTTTATTCTTTGCGTTAAAGTTTCCTAAACCTATGCAATCGATTGTATTTATCAAAATTTCGATCCGTTTTTTTCAAATTCAATTGGATAATCTTTTCTCAAAATCAAAACGTTTCTGAAAAAATTACATTGCCTCCTTCAAGAGAATTAATCTTAAAAGTTTATTATAAACTTCACTCCTCATGAATTTTATCTCTACTTTTAAGTTTGACTAACTGCCTTTTCACCAGGAACAAAAAATTAAGGACTGAAATCCAATTAGGTGGACGGGAATAGCTCTGTCTGTGAGTGCTATTCAGCATGATTAACTCATCTTTTGAACCTACTGACAGGATTGGAGATATGTATACACCTTAATTTGAAACTCTAAATACTTTCTCATGGAATCAGAAATCCACCTTGAAAATTCAGGCTTCGGCAAGTTGCAAGAGTACCTCAAAGAGTTTGTCTATGGAGGAATTGATGGAGCGGTAACCACATTTGCGGTAGTCGCAGGAGGATACGGAGCCAATTTAGATACCGGTATCCTCCTAATTCTTGGCTTTGCCAACTTGCTTGCGGATGGATTTTCCATGTCTGTTGGCGCGTATTTAGCCGCCAAAAGTGAACGTGATAATTACGACAAGCATGAAAAAATTGAATATTGGGAAATTGAAAATCTTCCAGAAATAGAACGGGCCGAGATCGAAGAAATCTATACCAACAAAGGGTTTAAAGGGGAACTGCTCCAACAGGTAGTGGATCATATCTGCGCCGATGAGAAACTCTGGGTAGCCGAAATGATGAAAGACGAGTTGGGCATGATGCGGGATACCAAAAGCCCCTTCAAAATTGGTTTGGCAACCTTTGGCTCATTTATTTTGGTAGGCCTTATTCCACTTACCGTATACCTCTGGAACTATTTTTTTCCAACAGAAATCAATCTCTTTTTTTGGACCAGCCTACTTACGGGCCTAGCTTTTCTTTTAGTGGGCTGGTTAAAAAGCTCTGTTAACCAAACCTCTGCACTTAGAGGGATTTCTGAAACGGTTTTATTAGGACTATTGGCTGCCGTAGTGGCCTACTTTGTAGGGGATGTCTTGGAGCAGTTTTTTATGTGAAGGAAAAATTTTTGCTAAAATGACCACATTCAACGGTCTACAGCTCACCTATTTGAACCTCAAACCTTTTTTTCACTTCCAAGTGGTGAAATAGCGAGTAATCAAATTTAACAGACTAGCGATTCTCCATCTTTCCACTAGACCTTTTATTACTCAATTCAAATTTCTGCTTGTTTTCTAAATTGGTGGAAGCAGCATACAACTCCGAGGCATAGAAATGGGTAGCCTTGAAGTAGCTAAGCCGAGCCTCTGACTCTCCATTTACTCGTTGCCATTTCTCATTTTTATACAGTTTAACCTGATCCTCATGCAACTCTAGGAGTTCATCGTAGGGCCCTCGAGCAGAAATTAACTTGACAAAAATGGGAGCGGTTTCAATCGCTACAAAAAGCAACACCAAAAACAATTGCGTAGTAGCCATAGCTTCACTTTCCTTGGTAAGCTGTGCCAACCCCTCCATTCGAGCTGCAAATCCATCAAAACCATCGATACCAGGCGCCTGCTTCTCAAACTCCGCTTCCCGCTTAGCTCTAAATTCTTCAATTTGTGCATCCAATTCCTGAATCCGCACCTCGTTTCGAATGGAAAGGAGTTTCAGGTCCTCTTGAGCCATATCCAATTGTTGTTCCTTTTTCTTGGCATTGCTTCCCAATCCGACCTTCCCACTTGTGCTGGCTGTTTTTTCTCCAAAACGTTCCGCATCGTATTCCTGCTGCAACTTGTCCCGGTAGGCTCGGTACTGCTTTTCTTCATTTTTTAATCCTTCCTTTTCTTCTGCCAAGGCTTGGATTTCAGGAAATCCCTCGGCCAGATCATCCTTGGCCTGCTTGATAAAAGTAATCTTTTGTTCATCCAACTTTCGATTGATTTCCCGCTCAAAGAGTTTCAGCTCCAAGGGCTTTGAAATGACTAGGGCTAGTAGCAAGGCCAAGACCAATCGAGGAAGGGCTAGTTTCCACTCCGACCAATCATGTTCTTTTTTCCGCATGCTAGAAACAATAAATCGATCCAAATTGAAGATCATCGCTCCCCAAAGTACTCCAAAAAATAAGGCAATGGTCCAGGTCTGGAAAACAGTGTAGAGCGCATAAAATCCCGCCAAAGAAGCGAAAATACCGGTGAATAATACCGTTGCACCAATCCCCAAGTACTTATTGGACTCAGTGGGTACTTTTTGGAGAATGGAGAAATTTGCACCGCTGCAAAACCAGAAAAATCGGGTAAATACCTGCATGTAGGAGATTATTAGTGGCCTTTTTGTGGTGAAGCGAAAACGCGACCAAAAATTTACATCTCCAAAATTTTGGTTGAATTCATTTGAAAACTATCTAAAATCAGTGAAAAAAATTAAAAACTTGACGTACCCAGCCCAATTATCCACTGATGCATTCCAAAAAATGTTCAGTATCGTTCATTTGGTTGATCGGTTTCAACTCACTATTTTTTAGTAAGTTTGATTAATGAAAAAATCGATTCTACTTTTTTTAGTTTTTTTAGGCTCTTTTAATGCAGGTTTTGCTCAGCAACAGCCCTTTGAAGAAGAGGTACGAAGGATGACCAATCGCCTGGATAGCATAGGATGGAAACCAGGAGGCACTGTATTTACAGGAAGCTCTACCATCCGAATGTGGAGCAGCCTTTCTGAACTTAGCTTGGGGCAAGAAGTACTCAACACCGGATTTGGTGGATCAAAAGCATCAGACTTGGAGCGATACCTCTATCCTTTGGTCTTAAAATTTGACCCCAAGCGGGTCTTTATTTACGAAGGAGACAATGACCTCTGGGCGGACGTGCCCTCATCAGCTATCCTAACTAGCCTAAAGCAAATCGTAACCCGTATCCATTTAGTGGATCCGAGAATAGAAATCGTGCTCATTGGCGCAAAGCCCAGCCCCTCACGTTGGGAGAAAAAAGAAAGTTACTTGGACTTTAACCAACTTTTGAAAAGGTATTGCGAACAAACAGAACAAGTAACTTACCTAGATACTTGGAATGCCTTAACAGATGTAAAAGGCAATCCAAGACCAGAACTCTACATTCGGGACCAGCTTCATTTAAATGCAGATGGGTATGTGGTATGGAATGGGATTTTTAAATCCTTTTTCGACTAGGATCAATCCTTTTTTTTCTTTTACTCCAGAAAGTTGCTACAATCGATCCAGTAATATTTTGCATAGGTCCAAACACTGCAGATGCCAATCCTAGCGTAGTGATTTTCCCCATGATACTTGAAAGCCCTGAAGCTAATCCAGCATTTTGCATTCCAACCTCGATGGAAATAGTTCGGGCATCTTGTTCACTTAGTCCAATCAATCGTGCTAAAAAATAGCCTATACCATAACCCATCGCATTGTGTAGGAACACAATCAAAATTATAATTGAACCCATAGCCAGAAGACTATCCCTTCCAGCTGCGGTAATCACCAAAATAATCAACGCAATACCGAGCATGGAAACAAGTGGAAGGAGTTTCTCAATCCATCCCGAATTTTTACCTAGCAGTTGATGAACAAGTAGACCCGCACCGACTGGCAACAAGATAATTTTAAAAATATCCCACATCATTTTGAGAAGGTCAATCTCAATGAATTGCCCGGCCAATAATTTCATCAAGACAGGCATCATAAAGGGAGCAATAAGGGTTGAAATGGTGGTAATTGTCACTGATAAAGCCACATTGGCACGGGCTAAAAAAGCAATTACATTGGAAGCGGTTCCTCCAGGAGCACAACCCACTAGTATTATTCCAGCAGCAACTTCTGGCTGAAGGCCACTTAGATTTGCCAGTCCAAAGCCTACCAAGGGCATGATGGCAAATTGTGCGAAAATTCCAATAGCGACTGACTTGGGGCTTTGGGCAACTGCTGCAAAATCCTTCCAGCTTAATGTTGCACCCATCCCAAACATGATCATTTGAATTAGCGGATTAATTAATTGAGTTAGTTTAAATCCATCAATTTCCTGGAAATATGAAGGAAAAAACATTGCCAAGGCTACCACTGTAAATATGACAACAGAAAAAGAAAAGCCTTTCAAATGTGCATTTCCGCGAAAAAAAAGGCCAAGGAAAACAAAAAAACCAACGGCAATTAAGCCTGTCCCAATCTGAAGGCCAGCTGGAATAGTGTAAATCAAGCCAAGCAAAAGCGCTAAAGCCAGGTAGAGAAAGATTCGTGAATTGGATTTCAAGACGGTATGGTATAATTAGGAAAGTGAAACTAAACAAAAATCTCCCTGCCTAAAAAATGGTAGGGAGATCAATAGCTTTAATTAGCTGTATATTCTATCATGGGATCGTTTTTCGTTCCACTGATCGGTAGGAGCGAAATAACTGGAATCTGACTTGTGTAAATGGGCTTTAACCACCTCCTCATTGATTTCAATTCCTAATCCCGGGGCTGTCAAAGGTACTGGTGCATACCCTTTATCAATCATCTTTACCCCATCTACCTTGGTAAACATGGATTCCCACCAAGGAACATCCACGGAATGGTGCTCAAGGGAAAGGAAATTTTGAGTTGCTGCCGCACAGTGAACATTTGCCATAAAAGACACTGGTGTACCAGCCTGGTGCATAGCCATGGAAATGCCTTTTTCCTCTGCATAATCGCCGATTCTTTTGGTTTCCAAAAGACCTCCCGACGAGGCCAGGTCAGGATGGATAATGTCCACAGCGTGCTCATCAATCAAAGGCTTGAAATGATTGAGCAGGTAAATATCTTCTCCTGTGGTAGTTGGTGTTTCCAAAGCCTGGGTGATGGTTTTGTGCTGCTGAGTCATTTGCCAAGGCACCATGTCCTCTAGCCAAGCCAATCGATAAGGTTCCAAGGCTTTACCCAAGCGAATGCAATTATTCAAATCAAAATGCCCATAGTGATCGGTTGAAATTGGAATATCGTAACCGACCATCTCTCGGATATTGTGAACGATTTTGGCCAGTTCATCAAGCCCTTTTTCGGTGATCTGGATTCCTGTAAATGGATGTGCAGTATTGGAATAAGACATGTATCCTCCTGACCATTGAGAGCGATTCCCTTTCAAAATTTCTGGATTCACAATACAGCCCGGAATATCCATGATTTCACCGATAGAAACATCCATTTTCAGCCAATTGTACCCTTGATCTTGAATACGGTAGCGAATTCTTTCTTTTTGCTCTTCAGGATCTTTTCCCTCTGGCGTATCTGCATAGAGACGGACCGAGTCACGGTAACGTCCACCGAGGAGCTGCCAAGCAGGAACGTTGTACGCCTTTCCACAAAGATCCCAAAGTGCCATTTCTACGCCACAAACTCCACCAGCTTGTCTAGATTGTCCTCCAAACTGACGGATGATTTTGAAGATTTTCTCCACGTTGCATGGATTTTCACCAAGAATTCTACTTTTCAGCATCAAAGCATACCGAGGATCAGCACCATCTCTCACTTCTCCCCATCCCACAATTCCCTGGTTGGTGTCAATGCGCAAAATGGCTGTGCCTCCCATTACAGCTGTATGGGCATATCTTAGATCGGTAATTTTGAGATCCGATGGAGCAGAAGCTCTTTGTACAGATCGGGTAGTTTCAGCAAGCGTGTCTTCAATACTTAGTCCCGTGAGAGCGGCAAGGCTAAAACCTCCCAGTGCTGTTTTCTTTAAAAAATCTCTTCGATTGGATCCTGTTAACGGATTGTCAATTTCTGCCTGCCGCTGCTGGGCATAGGCTCTCTCCGCCACTTTATGGTCGGAGATTAGTTTTTTTAAGGTGCTTTTCATGGGTTTCGTTAATTGATTAAATAAGGTTTACCAATTTCTTTCTTTAAAATAATCATCAAGCTCCGCCTTAGTCATCGGAAGTTTCCCTGGATAGTTAGCTAGCCAGTTGAGAAAATCTTTTTTGATGTCCTCAGTCCATTCCGAATCAATCTGTCCTGCAAGGTATTTTTTTTCTCTAAGTCTCTGATGACCAAATTGATCACGAAGGCCGGTAACCTCTGAAGTAAGGACCAAATCCTCCACCAGGTGCGCTGGAATAAAAATGATACCGTACTTTTTAGCCAATACTACATCTCCTGGAAGGACAGTAGCACGGCCAATTCGGATAGGTGCATTGATGGAAGTGAGCATCATTTCTCGGATATAGGATGGATCTTGTCCTTTAATCCAGGCATTAAAGCCTTGGATTTCTGAAAGGCCCTCTTGGTCCCTTACCGAACCATAAAAAATAACCCCTCGCTTTGATCTGGTATAGATTGAATTGCCCAAGTTGTCCCCAATCAAGGTTCCATCGGCCATTTTACCGTAGCTATCCGCTACATAGACATCGCCATTGGTCAGCACATCAATCGGCCAGGAATTTGTCCCTCCTTTGGGAGATCTGCCTTCTTTTTCCACTCCTGTAGATTTGATAAATTTATCAAAATCAGGTCTCAAAGGCATGTATTGAGCTGTCACTACCCTTCCAGTCATCACTGAATCGGGCCAGATAATTTGCCAATCCCCTTCGTATTGATTGTTGTAGCCCTTATTTCGAAGTACCCCCCAAGCTTCTTCAATCGAGATATTCTTTAGGCGCTCCAAAATTTGATCAGAAACTCTAGGTCTTCCGTCTGGGAATCGCTCACCAGTCCATTCTGAGGTCAGTAAACGGATTTGCTCCGGTGTGGCACCTACATGCTGTGCAATTCCCACAGTGGAAAGCATCCCAAAACCAAGAATTAGGAAGCAAATTCGTTTTAAATTGATTTTTAAATAGTTAGACATAGTCGATTGGGTTTTGAATATTATTCAAAAAAAGGAACGCCTTTAACGGCATATTTTTTCATTCCTTCCTCATTGATTTCCACACCGATCCCTGGCTTTTCGGAAACGGTGATGAAGCTATTTTGAGTTCGAGGACCATCATAGGTGACGATATCCTGCCAAAGCTGATCTGTATCCATGTAGATTTGCCATTCCATAATTTGGAAATTAGGTACAGATGCACAGACATGACAGGCTGCCATCGCTCCAAGAAACGAGGCAACCATGTGTGGGGAAAAAGGCACGTAATACAAGTTGGCAAGATTGGCTATTCGCTGAGCCTCTCCCAATCCACCTGCTTTTTGAATGTCAGGCATGATGATGTCGACTGCATTTTCAGAGAGTAACCTTGTAAAGCCATAGGCGAGGTATACATTCTCACCTGTACAGATGGGGGTAGATGTCTCCTGTGATATTTTCTTATACACTTCAATATTGTCTGCAGGAACAGGCTCCTCAAGCCACATGAGGTTTAAATCCTCATACATTTTGGCCATCTTCAAGCCCGTGATCGCATCGTATCGCCCATGCATATCGACACATATATCTACGTTTGGCCCTACCTCCTGACGTACGGCCGCAATGGCATTGTACATGCGATCAATTTCCATTGGATTAGCGGTCCAATTAAACCGATCGTATTTATTTGGATCGCGTGCATCATCCACATCAAATTTGACTGCATTGTACCCTCGGCTAACCGCATTGCGAGCAGCTAGCGCATAATCTGCGGGGGTCGGTTTGGTTGAGGTATATAGGGCAGTATCGCAATAAACCCGGATTTTATCTCTGAATTTACCCCCTAACAATTGATAAACAGGCACACCAAATACTTTTCCTGTCAAATCCCAAAGTGCTGTCTCTATAGCGGTAAGGACAGCAATAAACACCCCGCTTTGCGCTCCCCCAAAAAAAGCTGCTTTTCTAAGTTGCTCCGCTATTCTGTTTGGGTTGAGCGGGCTTTGCCCTTTAATTTGTTCTCCAAGCCTTTTTACAAGGTAGTAAGTGCCCTGAATCGCATCTACGGCTTCCCCACAGCCCCAAACGTCCTGGTTGGTATACACTTTCACGTATACAGCACCTCGGACATACCCACATTTCACATCGGTAATTTTCAAATCGGAGGGATTTGAAGCGGAGGGGGATCTTTCCACAGCAGCCTCAAGGCCTTGACCGAAGGTGCTTAAAAAGCCAGCTCCGGCCAATCCAAGTCCTTTCGCAAAAAAGGCTCTTCTACTTTCTTTTAATTTATCCATCTCTTTTTTAGGTTGAATTTACCAGGTTCGATTTTTAAGAAACTCTTGAATTTGTGATTTTGGAACCGGTAGCTCATCAATGTGTGCATTTAGCCATTGAGAAAAATCGCGTTCGATATCATCAGACCATCTGGTATCAATTTGACCTGCCGTATATTTCCCTTCTCTCAACCGCTCATGACCAAACATGTCTCGCAATCTGACGATTTCAGAGGTTACAACTACTTTTTCTACCAAATGCGCAGGGATAAAGGAAACCCCTCCATCTCTACCTAATACCACATCTCCTGCCATCACGGTAGCCTGCGTGATCCGAGTGGGCTGATTGATTCCCACCAACATGGTGTTCAAGTTTCCAGGTTGGTTGTGATGGGAAGGGTGATAGGAACTAAAGTAAGAAGTGAATCCTCCCATTTCCTTCAAACCGGCAATATCTCGAATGGCACCATGATAGACAATGCCGTTACCTGTTTTGGCAAAAATGGCATTTCCAACGTTATCTCCGATGGTAGGGCCATTGATTTGGATCCCAAACTGATCTGCGACATAGACATCTTTAGGGATTAAAAGGTCCACTGGCCAGGAATTTTGTCCTCGCTTACCCTCCTTTTTACCACGTGCGTCAATCGCATCATGGATATCTGGACGACCAGGCATAAAGGTTGCAGTGACTGCCCTTCCAATCAAAATACTATCCGGATTGATTAATTCCCACCCATCTGTATATTGATAAAAGTAGCCCGCATTCTTCATGACAGCCCATGCTTCATCGTGCGTAACTAGACGCATTCTAGTCAGTAGGTCATCAGAAACTTTAGGCCTACCGTCTGCAAATCGCTCTCCTTTCCATTGCTGGGTTAGAAATAGCATCTCCTCCT
>JALRIY010000071.1 GCA_023255285.1 Algoriphagus sp. | reverse complement strand
AAGCCCCCATATTAAACTCGAGGTGGGGAATAATGGTCAGCGTAGCTGGAGTTTGGTAGGGGTCAGAGCCATTGTAGGTCGCATAACGATCAAATAGCTGTACCAACTTAGGATCTTTCAAGAACTTGGTATTGGAAGCATGCATGGTGGAAAAAAGCCCCAATCTTCCCAAATTCAAATAGGCCTTTAGGGCTTGTGAACTTAGCCAAGTTCCAACTTTACGAAGGGAACGGTGCATAAATAAGGGTGCAAGGTGCTCATATATAAATGCTGAGCGCTGCAACACCTTCCTAATTCCTTGATCCGAAACCCCTAGCTGAGTGGCAACTTCTGTAGCAAAACGTTCCGGGTCTGCCCATGCTTTCAGCTGCTTGCCGTCTTCCCAAAAATAGTGACAAACCACCTCCAAACGGGAATACTCAAAGTGTTCCTTTGGGTCTTTTCCTGCCAAAAGAAACAATTCTTCCACTTGTTCGGGTAGCGTAAACAAGGAGGGTCCTGCATCAAAGCGGTACCCACTTCCTGTTATTGCGGAAAGTTTTCCTCCAGGATAGGCGTTGGCCTCAAAAACCTCCACCTCATACCCTTTGACTGCCAAGCGGATGGAGGCCGCGATGCCTGCAATACCTGAACCGACAACAAGCGCTTTTTTCATGGAACAAAGGAGATAGAAATAAATCTGTTTTTCAAGGCAAATTGTTTGGATAGCGATGAAAATTAAGGTTACAAGGAAGTTATTCCTGGGTTGTTGGCGATGGAAGTTCTGAACTAAGACCAAAAACTAAAGGAGCTATCACCTTCCACCGGCCTTCCACTTTTTTCAATAAGTAGGCTTGAGCAACCAAAAACTCCGCTGAAAACTCATTTTTTCGCGCATATGCAAGTGTCTCCTCAAAATTGCCAGGCTTCAAATCCTTGTAAGCCAAGGTCATGTGGGCTTGAAAGTTCCGATCACTGAGTTCCTCCACCAAGTGCAACGATCTTTTACAAAAGGTACGTAAACTGGTTTGAAGGGATAGTAAGGATTCAGAAGGCGCAACTTTTTGGTGGATATTTCTATTCCCAAAATGCCCAATACCAGTAAGTTGGAGATGAAATGGTTCCTGGTTCTCCAAGAAAGTCTTCAGCCGAATTCCTAGCTCTCTTTCTTTCGCCTCCTTGTATCGAAAAGGCATCTTGAGGGTTAGGTGGGCAGGAGCTTGAAGCGCATATTTTACCTGAAACTGGGTTGCTATACCTTGTTTAAGCTTATTAAATTGAGACTCGACCGCAGGAGGAGGAAGCAACCCTACAAAATACTTGCCCATTCCTTTCATGCTTGCTTCTCCACAAGCTTAGTAGGCTTGACGCAAAAGAAGCAAGCTTGATCTCCTTTGCCTTGTCGGTTGTATTCTAAGGCTTGTTGGTCCCAGGCTTTTAGTTGCTCCTGAGAAAAATATGTCTGAATCCTAGTTCGATCTAGCTTTTCTCCGTTTTCGTACAATCCCGTTCCCCAAAACTGAAAAGATGTGGAATCAAAAAGAATTTCATTTACCTCAAATCCAATTCGTTGAGCTAACTCCACGAAGCCATTTGTACTGGGTATGGATAAGTGCCTAGGTGCATCAAGTTGTACCCAGAGGGATTCTTTCTCTTGCCAAACGGCTGCATCTGCCACAGGACATCGAATCAAAAGCCTTCCGCCGGGTGCTAACCGATCAAAGCAAGCACTAAGGATGGATTTAGGATCTGCTACATGCTCAAAAGAATGATGCAACATAATCACATCAAAATGAAGATCTGTCTGGTCAAACTCCATTTTCCAGAGTTGAAGCCCAGCAGGCAGCGATGGAGAATTTTCCAAATACGGGTCAAAACCATGCAAATCCTGAAATCCTGAAACACTCAATTCGTACAACAATTGGCCTGTACCACAGCCTACATCAGCAATTCGATCTGTTCGCTTTAGTTTTAACTTTTGAAGCCAGTCTGTACCAAAAGGTGGACAAAAAAATGAACTTCCAGTAGTCAAATAGACCTGCATGCGGAGGTATTTAACCAGCCTTCTTAAATAACTAGAAAATTGAAGGCGCTGAAAAGAATAATATGCGCTAGGATAATAGTTGCCTAAGTCTCTTGGGATTTCTAAGATTTGAAGGGAACCACAACTGTCACAGCTCGTGTAGGTAAACTCGCCCCCTAGTCCGAGCATTCGCTCTGTCGCAATAAAAAATGTTCCCCGTGTTGAATTGCAGTAATGACAGGAATACTCCAAATCAATAGGCGTTTTCACGATTAAATAATAACTCGTACACGGTTTTGATCATAATCTCCATATCCAAAATAAATGACCAGTTGTTGATGTAAAAATAGTCTAGACGAACTCTTGATCGAATTTGATGGGTATTCTCAATTTCTCCCCGGTACCCTCTCACCTGTGCAAGTCCAGTTATCCCCGGCTTTATTTTATGTCGTGAATTGTAACGTTCGATTTGAGGACGGAAGGCATCATTCATTGGTAAAGTATGTGGTCTAGGACCCACAATGGACATGCTACCCATGAGTACATTCAAAAATTGTGGCATTTCATCCAGCGAAGAATTTCTTAAAAATGAACCAATTCGGGTTACCCTAGGATCATTTTTAGTGGCTTGATGGGAATCGGCATAATCGTTCGGTGTCATAGACCGAAACTTGAGACAATTGAACACTTTATTGTTGAGGCCATTCCTCTTTTGAATAAAAAATACAGGCCCTCTGGACTCCAATTTAATCAAAATTCCTACCAATGGAATTAACCATGTAAGGATAAAAACCGTCACAAAACTTGCAAAAACTAAGTCAAAAATTCGTTTTGCAAAACTATTCAACGGGTGGTCTAAAGGAATTTCATTGACATTAATAACAAAGAAATCTCCATATCGGGAAAAGGAAAGACTTTTTTCCAACTGCAAACTTTTGCCTGGGATCATCTTCACCTTGATGTAATGCTCATCTGCAAAGTCAATGACACGTTTTACAAGACTAGATTCCAACTTTTCATTGATATAAATCAGGTCCAAGTTCATCTTTGGTGCTTTTTCAAAAAGATCTGCAATTCCTCCTTGCGTTTGATCGCAATTGGACAAATCGTCAAAGTACCCTAAAAAATTAATGCCAAAATCTTTTCTAATTCGAAATACATCGACTAATCGAGGGCTAGTAGATCCTTTACCAACGATAATTGCATTTTGGTAATTTTTTCCAGAGGCTCTGTATTTTCTAAGAATCAGTTGAATAGAAACTCTAAACATTCCCATCAGGAATCCCATCGTGAGCCCTAATGCCAAAATTTGGATCCACCGATAATTACCTGCTTGCAATGGAGTCCAGAGGATGGCTGTTACCCCTAAAAACCACAATAAAGTAACAGATAAACTACTCAAAGTTTGGTCGTACTCATCAGTGCGACTGATTCTATAATCTTTACGAAGTATGGATATCAGTATCCACACTAGCCCAAGTGGAAGGAAGGCGGAAAATTCTGTTACCCCTAAAACATGGAACCGCTGTAAAAAGTAGTTTGCTACCGCCAATGAAAACAAAGAGGCAAAAAAGTCGCTGATTGTAAACAACCAGGGAAAATACGTATCAAATCTTCTCTTCATAAAAATAATAAAAGTACTAACCTTTCCCCTGTCAGCATTTTTAGACAAAAGATAAGATTAAGGAAGGAAATCCTGTAAAATTAAGAAAGAAATTCTCAAGGCTTATTAATTTTGAATAAATTTCTCGTCTTTTAAGAAACAAAAAGTAAATGTCCACACTTTTTAATTTTTTTGCATCTTCCGATAATCCCCAATCCCTAGGCTTTAAGTTTCGTAAAAAACGACTCCAAGAGTTTGAAAAATTATTTTTTAGTCATTTTAAAGACTTGACATCCCTAGAAATTTTGGACGTGGGGGGAACTGCGAGTTTCTGGCAACATAGCACACTACTTACCCATCCTGGCATTCGAATCACCTTGCTTAATTTACATTTGGAAGCAACAAATCATCCTTCCATCCAAGCAGTACAAGGGGACGCCACAGACCTAAAGGAATTTAGCGCACAAAATTTTGACCTTGTTTTTTCAAATTCAGTCATTGAGCACGTTTACAGCTTTGAGAATCAACAAAAGATGGCTTTGGAAATCCGACGTGTAGGCAAAAATTACTTTGTTCAGACTCCAAATAAATATTTTCCAATTGAAGTGCATTATGCCTTGCCTTTTGCCCAATTTTATCCGAAAGGGGTTTTGAAATTTATTTTAACAAGGACAAAATTGAGCCGTTTGAAAAGTTGGAATGAACAAGAAGCCAACCAATACTTGGAAGAAATTCGCCTTCTTCATGAAAAAGAAATGATTGGATTATTTCCAGGGGCAAAAATGCTAAAAGAGACTGTATTCGGGATCACCAAATCACTCACATCCCATACCCTTTTTTAATCCGAAAATTGAAGACGAACAAGGTTGGCATACACACCTGCAGCATCCTGAACTAATTCTTGGTGGGTACCTTGTTCCGCAATCTTCCCTTCCGTCAATACATATATTCGATCCACTTTGCGGATGGTCGCCAAACGATGGGCAATTATAAGGGTTGTCCTTCCCTTCATCAATTCATTTAAAGCCTCTTGAACTAGGGCCTCTGATTCCGCATCTAAAGAGGAAGTAGCTTCATCCAAAACTAAAATTGCAGGATCCTTCAAAATTGCCCTAGCAATGGCTACTCGCTGTCGCTGTCCTCCAGAAAGTTTAATTCCTCGCTCCCCCACCAACGTATCCAACCCCTCTGGAAACTGAGCGATAAACTGCCAAGCATTTGCTTTTTTAGCAGCACCAATAATCTCTTCCTCAGTAGCACCTGGCTTTGCATAGCCGATGTTGTCACGGATACTACCCCCAAACAACAAAACTTCTTGAGGAACAATGCCAATTCTGTTTCGTAAACTAGCCAAAGACCAATGGCTTATTGGCTTGCCATCAATTTGAATTTGGCCTGTAGTAACTTCATAAAAGCGAAGAAGTAATTGAATTAGGGTAGATTTTCCAGCCCCAGATGGGCCGACAAGAGCTATTTTTTCCCCAGGTTGAATTTGAAAAGATACCCCTTGCAATACTTCCACCTCAGGTCGGGTCGGGTAATTAAATGTTACTCCCTTAAAATCAATAGATCCCTTACAATCGTTCAAGACTATTCCTTGCTCCGCTTCTTCTTCTTCTTTTAATAATTCTACCACTCGCTCTGAGCTTCCAATTGCCTTTTGTAGCTGGCTATAAATATCCCCCAATCCAGCAATGGAACCCCCAATAAAGGTGGTATACAAAACAAAGGAGACCAATTCCCCAACACTCATTTCCCCGGATGCAACCAAATTTGCTCCATACCACATCACCCCGACAATCCCTCCAAACAAAGCAAAAATAATGAAGGAAATAAATGCCCCTCGGTATTTGGCTGCGGACAAGGCTACCCGCACTACCTTATCTAAACCCATGCTATACCGATTCACTTCATATCCTTCTCCAACAAAAGATTTGACGGTAGTAATTGACTGCAAGGTTTCCTCTACAATCACATTAGCAGCTGCAAGCTCGTCCTGTGTTTTTTTAGAGAGTTTTCGAATAAATTTTCCAAAAACCAATGCAAATAGCACCAGCACAGGAAAGGTGGCAAGCATAAATACGGTGAGCTTTGGCGTATTTATTAATAAGAAAGCAACTCCAGCAACCAGTGTCACTACTTGCCGAAAAAGCTCCGCTAGTGTGGTGGAAAAAGTATCTTGAAGTAACCCGACATCTGAAGTGATTCGACTTAATAGCTCTCCTGTGCGGCGCTGGTCGAAAAAGGGAATCGGAAGCCGCACCAATCGGCCATAAACGGCTATGCGAATATCTCGCATGGCCTTTTCTGAAACTAAAGCAAATAACCAAACCCTAAAAAAAGAAAAAATACTTTGCAAGGCTAAGATTCCTAAAAGTAGTAGGGCAATGTGATGAAGATCTGAAAAAATCCATACCTCACCCTGAGCAGTATCTATTAGTTTACCTGCTACAAAAGGAAAACTGAGCAGGGTAAGTGAAGAAAATAATAAAAAAACTAAGCCTGAAGTAAAAGCCCCTTTGTAGGGAATCAGAAACTGGAAAATTTGGTTCAACTTACTTAGATTCTGCTTATTGAGCTTCCTTTTTTCTTCGGGCTCTAATGCAGTCCCTCGTTGCTTTGCCATAATCTATTTAGCTATTCAAAGGACAAAAGTACAGTTTTCAAGGCGTAATTGATCAGAAAAATTGAAAGGAATCTGAGGATATAGCTCCTCAGTATCCCAATCTTTTTACAATCTCTTCGCCTAAGGCTGCAGAATGTTTAAATCCATGGCCTGAACAAGCAGAAATCCATAAGAAATTTGGATTCCCATCCATCGGTTCAATTAAAAAACGAGCATCTTCTGTGACCGTATAAAAGCATACCGAGCTTTTAACTACTTCCTTCTTCAGGCCATTGATCTTGCCCCTAACTTTTTCCCTCCAAAAAATTTCTTTTTCCTCTTCAGAAACTATCCGATTTAAATGATCGGGATGTGTCACCTCCAAAAAAGATTCAGAAGCCATTTTTACGGTTTTCCCATCCAAAGAAGGAAACCCATAAATAAAATCTTCTGGATTCGGACCAAAACCCCACATCCATACAGGATAGCGTTCCCAACCATCAAACCCCTCCTCTATGGCCAGCCAATACAACACCTGGCGACAAATCTTCAATTTGGGTTGCGTCTCTTTGGGTAAAAAATCCTTTACCCATCCACCTGCACTGAGTACGACTTGCTTGGCATGAACTACTTTCCCATCCAATTCAAGTTGAAAATAAGACTCTTTTTGGAGAATGGACTGTACCTTAGAAGAGGTCCATACAGATGCTCCATTTTTCTTTGCCAGGTACAACTGTGCCTGTATGGCTAGTTCGGGAAAAAGATAGCCCGCTTCCTGTTCCCAGTAAATCTTTCCGGTGGGCGGGATAATAAAGGCTGGGTAAGATTGTTGAAGCTCTTCTTGCCCAAAAATCCGATAGGCTACATTTTGGTTTTTAGCAAAACGGAGGGTCCTCTCCCAAAAACCCTCTACTCCATGCTTGGACCAAGGATTACGTCCAGAATCTAAAAGAATCCCACCCGTCTTTGTCCGAATTTTTTGCCCATACGCTGCTTCTATTTCCTCCCATATTTCATGGGAACGTTTGGCTAACTTCACGTAATCTTCGCCTTCACCTACAGCCAATCGAGTAATACGAGTTTCTCCATGACTAGACCCCAATTGATGAGGGGGTTCATATTGGTCAATCCCAAGAATTTCTACTCCTTTTTTCTTGCTAAGTTGGTACAGCACTGCACTTCCAACAGCCCCAAGACCAATGACAACGGTATCAAAAAAAGGTGCTTTCATCAATGAATCGTATTGTAAGTTGAAAAGAACTCAGATGCAAAAGCCGTGCATATAATTATTTGGTTGGGTACTTACAATTCTTGCGCGGCATTGACCTGTGATGCAATCCAGGCTGGACGCCAAGAAGCAACCAATGTAATCGTCACTACGGCCAAACTTATCCATACTAAATCAGGCCCATGAACTCGTACTGGGTACGCGTCGACTACACCTGAAACGATTCCTAAAGAAACCAATCCAAATTTATCCTGTGCACCTACTAATAACAGGCCCAAAATCAAACCTAATACTGCACCAGAAAATGCTATCAATGCTCCTTGCTTCAAAAATATACCCTGAATCAATCTGTTTTTAGCCCCCAAAGCTTTGAGAACTGCTAAGTCTTTTTTCTTTTCAATTGCCAGCATGCTTAAGGAAAAGAAAATATTGAAAGAAGCTAGCCCAAGAATAAAGGTGAGTGTCAAAAACACAAAAAGCTTTTCAAGTTTAACCGTTCGGATTAATGTAGCATGCTGCTCATCCGCATTTTTAACATTAAATTTTACTCCCAAATGCTCCTGAACGGCCTTTTTAACAGACTCTACTGAATATCCTGGACTTACTTTGAGTTCAAGCGCTGTTCGTTTTTGGCCATATTCCAACAGTTCTTTAAAAAAATTCAAAGGGACAAGCACATAGGAGTTGTCCACCCCCTGTTCCACACTGAAAAATCCTCTCGGTTCAACTTGCCCAGAAGCATACAATTGGTTTGGATCCAAGGAAGCAGCGGATTTTGGAGCTTTTGGATAGTAAATTTTGAGTGAGGAATTGATGTCTTCCAAACGAACCGAAAGAGCAAAGGCCACCCCTCTTCCAAGAATAGCAGCTGGTCTTATCTCCGTACCTAGTGTAGACTCTCCCCAAAAAAAACCTTTTTTAAATCGCTCGTGTTCAAAATAATTAGGAGATACTCCCTTGACTCGTGCCACTTGCTGATTCCCTCTGTATTCCAATAAGGCATTGTCTTCAATTATTTCTGTAACCAAATCCACCCCTTTTACCTGCTTTAGTGCTTCCAACCATTCCTCAGTGACCACAAAATTTTTCCCCACAGCTGCTGTCACTTGAAGTTCGGAGTCAAAACTGGTAAATAGTCCGCGAATTAGGTCTTCTAGGCCATTAAATACAGACATAACTGCCACTAGAGCCATGGTGCTGATTGACACGCCTACCATCGAGATAAGAGAGAGGATCGTGATGAAGTTTTGTTTCTTCTTACTACGAAAATACCGACCCGCTATAAAGGAACTTGTATTCACAGAATCGCCTCCAATTTAATCTTCCTCTTCCTCCTCCTCTGGAGCAGGGGGAATGTGTAGATCTGAAATTACCTTATCCATATGCTGGGCATAGGTTGCAGATTCATCTGAGAAAAATGCCAATTCAGGAATCACACGAACTGACTTCCCAATTCGCCTTGCCAAAGCATGACGAATTTCCTTTTTATGTGCATTAATGCCATCAAAGTGTACCTTTGGTGTAGAAGACAAAAAACTTAGATAGGCCTTTGCAAGACCCAAATCTGGGCTCATCAAAACTCGAGTAATCGTCACCAAGGTGGGGCCTACTACCTGTTTGGCCTCTTTTTGAAAAATATCACCTAATTCCTTTTGAATTAACTTTGCGTATTTTAATTGTCTTTTGCTTTCCATCTGAAGTATTTATGATGCAAATTTAGCGAAATACTTGGGCATGCTTTAATTTCGAGTCAAAACCAAATTTACCTCAACTCTCTTGCTTAGCTTTTTTAAAGTAAATGACCCTTTTCGTTTAGTTGGAATTGTGATCTATTTGATCGCTTTTAGTGTAATTTCTTGGGTATTTTTTTCATTTCCAAATACCACTCCCATGCTAATCTGGATGGTCTTGGGTGAACGCCTCAGTGAGGGCTATTTTCTTTATGTAGACGTAATTGACGATACAGGACCCTTGTCTGCAGGGGTATTTACTGGTTTGCACCTGTTGTTTGGTCGAAGTGAGCTCGCCTACTTTTTTTTAGGTAAGGTACTCACCTTTTTTCAAATCTATTACTGGAATCATACCTTAATAAGGTACCGGGTTTTTGATGAGAACTCCTACTTACCTGCCATTGTACTTGCCGCACTTTTTCATTTTTCATTTGACTTGACCTATCTTTCTCCAACCTTATTGGGTAGCACCTTTTTATTATTGGCATTTGGGCATTATTTTTAATCAAATAATCAGTTAATTTATTAGAAAGAACTCGTGTAACTTTAATATTTTTTGTGACTAAATTATTTTTTTCAAAAATATCTTCTTCAAGATTGTATAACTCAAGCTCTAATTTATCATGAGAGTAAATCAATTTCCATTTTCCATCTCTGATTGCACTAAAACTTCCAATTCCTGGACCTGAGGGACCCCACCAATTTGGATAATGCCAGATTAGAGGTTTAGAATCTACATCTTGATTATAAAGAATTGGCTTAAAAGTTTTACCATCAATTTTCTGAACAGTATTATACTTTTCGATTTTAGCAAAATCTAATATAGATGGAAA
>JALRIY010000070.1:9778-10048 GCA_023255285.1 Algoriphagus sp. | reverse complement strand
GAAGTAAGCTCTATCGATTTATTCTACAACCTTGCTGATGCAATCAACAAAATCGGTTTTGGTCTGGTAGTATATTCTGTAGCAGTTGCTGAAAGCAGCAAAAAATAAATAAACATAGAGCTGCCTGTACGAAAGTGCAGGCAGCTTTTTTGTACCTATGAAAAAATACGACTACATACTAGCAGGAGGAGGATGCGCAGGCTTGAGCCTAGTCTACCATCTACTAGATAGTAGTTTGAAAGATTCCAATATTCTTATCCTCGAACCTCC
>JALRIY010000070.1:0-9768 GCA_023255285.1 Algoriphagus sp. | reverse complement strand
GTTCCCAACAAAACCTGGTGCTACTGGAACACAGAAGCACTCCCCATTCACCCAGAAGCGGCTAGATTTTCCTGGAACTCGTTTTACTTGCAACAAGGAAATCAGCAACACCAACATGGGTTAGATAAATTATCTTATTACCACCTCAACTCACATGACTTCTATGCCCACGTGTTTGAAAAGATTAACAACTTTCCCAACGTACATTTTTTAAAAGCAGAAGTAAGTGCCATTCGTTGCATTGAAAACGAAGTTTACGTAGAAACCAAAACCTCAGAAACTTACAGCAGCAGTTTCGTTTTTGATTCCCGTAATTTTATGAGCAATGAGACTCAAAATATTTTAAATCAAGTTTTTATAGGCTTACGAATTAAAAGTAAAACGGATGTATTTGATTCCAATTCCATGGGTTTGATGGATTTCGACACGGCATCATCCTCTGACTTTGATTTTATTTATACACTCCCCTTCTCTAGCAAAGAGGCCTTGATTGAATACACCGCATATACCAGCGAAATTCGTGGAGAAGAAGCACTTTTAAATTCTCTGAAGGATTTCCTGACACAAAAATATGGGGCATTGGCGTACGAAATCACCTTTCAAGAATCTGGTCAAATTCCAATGACCACCCGAGTTCAGCCACAAACATCCGGAGCTCGCCATGTGCGAATCGGTACGGCTGCAGGTTGGACCAAGCCCTCCACAGGTTATACTTTTGCTCAAATCCAAGAAAACTGCAACCAATTGGTTACTCGCTTGGAAAAGGGAGCCACTCAAGACCTTCGATTCCCTCGGAAATCACGTTTCATTTTCTACGACAACATCCTGCTTAGCATTGCTCACCACTGGCCCAAACGCCTTCCTGAGGTATTCATCAATCTTTTTTCGACTTCATCTCCCGACTTAGTATTTCGATTTTTGTCTGAAAAAACAACCTTTTGGGAAGAACTCAAGCTTTTATCACGTTTAAAATTTGGTATTTTCCTAAAAGGACTGACCCGCTATGGCACGTATTGAATACTTGGCCAAAGTCCTTGGTCTTGGTATCGCAGTTCTTTTTCTGCTACTCCCTGACCTCTCCCAATCCATCCAATTTGCGGTATTTGGACTTGTTCTGCTCCTAGTAGGCATTCCACACGGCGGAATAGATCACCTCATCCACAACCCGGATATTCGGCCTCAAGGCCTAGTCTCCTTTATCCTACGCTACCTCCTTCTCATGCTTGGTTATGGACTCTTGTGGTGGTTTGTGCCCCTTGCCGCATTGATTGCTTTTCTGGGGATGTCAGCCTATCATTTTGGCCAATCGCATTTCCTGGAACAAGGGAAATTAGAAAATCGAGAAGGACTACTTTACCTACTCAAAGGTGCGTTTTTCCTTTTCCTCATTCTCTTTGGAGATTGGGCCATGACCCAAGAAATCTTAAGTTCCATGATCGCCTTAGACCTTTCTGAAGAATTTAGACTGGGAATTTTAGGCTTCCTGTTGGTGAGTTCTCTGGTCGCTCAAGGCTTCAGTACCAAACCTTTCGGCTTAACCGATGGACTGGATTACTTAATCCTCGCTCCGATCCTCTATTTTAGCCCGCTGTTGATTAGCTTTAGCGTTTATTTTGGGTTCTGGCACTCTCTACCCAGCATGCTTGCTGAGTATGCCTACCTGCGGCAAATCCCCGCATTCAATTCTCCTATAAAATTTGGAAAACAATTGCTTCCTTTTTCTGGAATTAGTTTAGTAGGAATAGCAGGTATTTTATTTGCTGGAATGGAATTCTTAGCGCCCAACCAACTTTACCTACTATTTTTTGTGCTAATTTCCCTGATTTCTCTCCCCCATATCCTGTATATGGACACTTTTTTGAAAAAGAAATTTCAAAATTGACCGGTGGTCAGCATGACTAAGGTACAAGCTTCTAGTACCTCAATTCCTGCCAATTTTGCCTTGGAAAAAAATTCAGAATTTTCTGTTCCTGGGTTAAAAATGATCCGCTTAGGTCCAAGATCAATCAGATAATCCACCCATTCAGACTGGTTTTGAGGTCCTAAATACAAGGTTATAGTATGGATTTCCAATAAGGTAGGCTTTTGACGCAAGTCTACTATCTCTTTTCCAAAAACCACTCCTTTTTTGATTCCCATTGGAATAAAAGGGATTCCATTGGCTTGCAATAATTCGGCTGCTCGGTAGGCATAGCGCTCGGGATTATCAGTGGCGCCCACCACTACCGTCAACTTAGTTTTATTTGGTACGCTGTCCATAATGGCGATCCCGCTCAAAAGTATCCATGTGACGATGCTTCTTACTCTCGTAGATATCTTCAAGGGTGAGCAATATTCCAGTCTCCTCTACCTCCCCAAACTCGTCATTTAATGCGGTTCCAAAATTTTTCATGCTTGGAGATAGGTTCATGTACGCATTAATTAGTGGAGGAATATTCTCTCCAAATGCACGGATTCGCCCATTAAGTACCTTGTAGCCTTCCTTATAATCCAGCCCTTCGAAAGGGTTGGGCTGAGAAAGGATATTCGTTTCATAACTTAACCTTAACTTTTCCTTAGGTTTCACTAACCCTTGATCATCAGGAAAATAATAATTCATAAAATAGAGCAACAAATCGCGCCCTTCCCGATGGTAATGCGGGTACATAGTCACTTTTCCAAATAAGTATTTGACCTTAGGATGAAGGAGTACAAAGGCACCCAAACCATCCCAAAGGTTGTCCAGACTGAACATTCCCTTGCGGTTGTCCAAACTAGGCTGGTAAATAGGTTGCACGAAAGATCTCCCCAACTCAATGGTATAGGGCAGGTAGTCTTGGATAAATTTTGGAGAAAAGTCAAATAAATGGGAGGTCGAAAGTTGAATTTCCCCATCAAGACCTAAGGCATTTGTGCAACAGATGAGTCGATAGCCGGCCACAATTTGTTCGTCCTCCTCATTCCAGGTGATGAGCTGCTCGTAGCAAGTTTCACTCGTATCGTTCTCATCCAGATCCAATTCCATGCCCGTACCTCCTCCTGCTGCTCGAAAAGTCAATTCACGAAGCCTGCCAATCTCACGTACCACATTCGGCGCATTGTGGTAATTGACCACGTACACGATGTTATCTCCATTGTTGGTATAACGAAGGAAGCGTTCAGGACTAAGTTCTGCCTTCAATAGTTCACGATCCACCGCAGGAATAAGCGATTTCACTTCAGGCATTCGTTTTTCCAAGTTCATACACTTTTGATTTCATGTGGTCTGCCCATTCCGGATCGGATTTACTCCCGTCAAAATAGGTATAGGGTAACGGCTTTCCAAGTGTGATGTGAATTTTGCCTTTGCGCTGCTTGTACATTTCATCCACTAACCAAAACATTTCCAGATTAACCTTCAATCCAATTTTTTTTCTAAAGTTGGCTAAATTGTAAAAAAACGAAGAATTTCTCCCAGAAATATGGGTTGGAATAACCGGCAACTGGTATTGTTTTGCCTTTGCAACAAAACTCTTTTTCCATAATAAATCTTTGATTCCCTCCTCCTGCTTTCGGGAAACCAGGCCCGCAGGGAATATCAAAACTACATGACCTTGAGAATAAACCTCTTCAATACGTTGGTTCGCAGCTGTAGAATTTTTTCCAAACTTATTGACGGGTACAAAAAGAGGTTCAAAGTTGTTGAAAGTCATCAGCAGATCATTCACCAAAATGCGCACATCTGGACGAATTTTACCAATGGCTTGTACAAAGGCAATCCCATCCATACCACCCAGGGGATGATTCGAAGCCAAAATTACACCCCCAGTTTTCGGGATATTTTCTTCCCCACTCACCGTCACATCCATCTCAAATTCCTGAATCAGTGCGTTGGCAAAGTCCCAACCTTTTTTGGAAAGATGCTTGTTCAAGACAGAATTAAGCCATTCCTCGTGCGTCACCCGCTTTACATAGCGAAGTAAAAATCCAGGCATCCACTTCAAGAGACTTGGGTTTTTTAAAGTAATCGCTTTCTCTATATCTATAAATTTTTGAGACATGGCTCAATCAAAAACAAGATTTAATTTTTTCCTACAACCCCACATAAAAGCTAATTAGTCAAAAATAGAAAAAAATCTAGCATGCAAACCCCGAACAAGCCCCTGGTTTTCTAGTTTCCTGAAAACCAAGTACCTTGATTTAAAATTGACCCCTAAAAAAATGAACCTTGTTCTCACCGGAAGCACCTCCGGCATCGGATGGGAAACCCTCCTTGCATTGTTACCTCAGTTTGATCGGGTTTACCTGCCTGTTAGAAACCTTGGCAAGGCAGAGAAGCTGATCCAACACCTTCCAGAAAAAGAAAAGATTGTTCTGATTTACCTAGACCTCAGCCAGATGACTTCGGTCAAGAGAGGTGCTGAGGAAATTTGCCGCCAACTAGATGAAATTCATGTACTAATCAACAATGCTGGCGGGATGTATCCAGCAGGAAAAAAAAGCAGCGAAGGACTCGATCTCAGTTTGTGCAGCAACCATCTGGGACAGTTCCTCTTGTTTCAAGAACTGTTACCGGCTTTGCTCAAAGGTCAAGCAAAGGTCATCCAAGTAAGTTCCGAAGCACATCGCATTGCTAGTCCTCCAGAAAAGGATTTTTCGCTGCGTAAATCTTCAAGTACGGTAACTTCCTATGCAAAAGTTAAATTATATAACATATTGTTTACAAATGAGATAAAAAACAAATATGAAAGTGAAGGATTAAGTGCCTATTCCTTACATCCCGGAGCTGTTCGAACGGCCTTTGGCTCGGAAGCATCTCCTTGGGCCAAAGGGATTATTTCCTTTACCAAGCTCTTTTTTATCTCTCCAAAAGAAGGTGCTGCCACCACGATTTTTTTGGCAAGCACACCGAAGGCCAACCTAAAAAATGGGGGCTACTACAAGAATAAAAAGTTAAGCAGTACCTCCACCCTTGCAAGAGATTCCAAACTTGGAAAAGCACTTTGGGAGTTTAGCCTAGCGGAAATCCAACGCATAATGGCCAACAGGAGTACCAATAAACAGTAAAAAGCCCACGAAATTCTGTAGTTTTGCAGCAATGAAAGACTTGATCCAATCCCTTTCTCCAGGACCTTGGAAAGAATATGAATTGATTGATACAGGAGGCTTCGAGAAATTGGAGCGTTTTGGAAAATTTATTCTGAGTCGCCCTGAGCCTCAGGCGATTTGGGACAAATCCCTTCCGGAAGCTGAGTGGAAAAAGTTGGCACACGCCCACTTTGCCAAGGAAAAAAACAATCCCGAAAAAGGGCAATGGCAGCAGTTGAAGGCTATGCCTGACCATTGGCAACTCCCCTACAGCAATGCTGATGGCTTGGATATGACCCTCAATCTCTCCCAAACCTCCTTCAAGCACATCGGCGTTTTCCCTGAGCAGGCGGTTAATTGGGATTATTTGTACCGCAAATTGAAAGCTTTTCCAACACCTAAGCCGAAGGTACTTAATCTTTTCGGCTATACAGGTGCGGCGAGCGTAGCTGCGAGGGCCGCAGGCGCAGAAGTATCCCACTTAGACTCAGTGAAGCAGGTAGTGACCTGGACCAAGCACAACATGGAAGCTTCCGGCTTAGATGGCATCCGGTGGATAGTGGATGATGCAATGAAATTTATCAGGCGCGAAGCTCGTCGTGGGAATGTCTACCAGGCCATTGTGCTCGATCCTCCCGCTTATGGAAGAGGCCCAGAAGGGGAAAAGTGGATTTTGGAAGAGCAAATCAATGAAATGCTGAAAACCTGCAAAGAGATTTTGGATCCTAAAAATCACTTGCTTTTGCTCAACATGTATTCCTTGAGTTTTTCTTCGCTTATCGCCGCCAATTTGATTCAAACCAATTTTGGAAGGTTGGAAAATGCAGAACAAGGGGAATTGTATTTGGAAGAAAGTCAAGGGAAGAAACTTCCTCTGGGTATTTTTTATCGGTTTTCAAGTTTTTGACCTTGATTCAAAAATGAATAACCGCAACCTATTTTTGGCACATTTGGCTCAAACCACGGACTTTCCCCTCGCTATCGAGGTGGTAAAAGCCGAAGGGGTCTACCTCTACGGACCCAATGGGGAGCGCTACTTGGACCTTATTTCTGGAATAGGCGTCAGCAACGTAGGCCATCGCCACCCCAAGGTAACCGAAGCCATCCACCAGCAAGTGGACCAATACCTCCACGTGATGGTCTATGGAGAATACATCCAATCTCCACAGACGCAACTTGCAAAGCTTTGGTGGACACCCTCCCAGCGGGACTAGATAACGTGTACTTGGTTAATAGCGGTTCGGAAGCCATCGAAGGCGCCATGAAGTTGGCCAAGCGCTACACCAACCGCCACAACCTTATCTCCTGCACCAATGCCTACCATGGCAGCACCCAAGGTGCGCTCAGCATCGGCGGTAACGAGGAATTCAAGCGTGGCTACCGCCCCCTACTTCCTGGCACTTCCCAGATTTTTTACGGGAGTTTCTCAGATCTAGCAAAGATCACCGAAGACACTGCCGCTGTAGTCATTGAAACCATCCAAGGCGAAGCGGGCATCCGCGTCGCATGTACTACCTATTTTCAAGCCCTGCGAACGCGCTGCTCAGAAGTAGGCGCCTTGCTGATTCTAGATGAGATTCAGGCTGGATTCGGAAGAACAGGCACTTTCTGGGCATTTGAACAGTTTGAAATCGTCCCAGACATCCTCGTGTGTGCCAAAGGAATGGGCGGAGGCATGCCTATCGGCGCATTCATCGCCAAAAAGGAGGTAATGGGGGTGTTCAAATATAACCCGCTGCTGGGCCACATCACCACCTTTGGCGGTCACCCTGTATCGGCAGCGGCATCGCTAGCTACCCTTCGCGTACTTCAAGAGGAGAATTTGATCGCGCAGGTCGCTGAAAAAGCCAAACTATTCAAGTCCCTACTCATCCATCCGCAAATCAAGGCCATTCGCAACCAAGGTCTGATGATGGCCTTAGAGTTTGAGTCCTTTGACGTACTCAAACCCATCATTGACCGAGCAATTCAACTGGGCGTCATCACGGATTGGTTCCTGTTCTGTGACGACAGCATGCGCATTGCTCCTCCACTGACCATCACTTCGAACCAAATTCACGAAGCCTGTGCCCTTATTCTACAAGCCATCGACGGAACTTAACCCAACCATGCAAAAAAATTAACCTGCACCTTTTCATTTTTTATCCTAATTTTCACTGTTTCCAAGACACAACTTAATTGATGAAAACAACGCTTCGAATACTCGGCATCTTCCTATTTGTGGTTCTAGCAGCCCTTCTCGGTTTTATTTTCTGGAATAGCCCTCAATACGACGGGGAAGCGCAGGTAACTGGATTGAGCGAAGCGGTAGACATCCACTTCGATGATTATGGCGTACCCCACATCTATGCACAAAATGAGGTAGATGCCTACCGTGCTTTGGGATATATCCATGCGCAGGAACGCTTGTTTCAGTTGGAAATGATGCGCCGCGTGGGTTCAGGTACCCTTGCCGAACTTTTGGGACCAGATGTTGTCGAGATCGATCAGTTTTTCCATACCCTAGGCATCCCAAAGCATGCCAAGGAAAGTAGCAAAGCATTAGTGGCCCAAGGTGATAGCCCTTGGAAAAGTGCAGCCGAAGCCTACATCGCTGGTGTTAACCAGTTTATCGAGCAAGGCAAGCTTCCGGTGGAATACATGCTCCTAGGTGCAAAACCACGTCCCTATACCTTGGATGACATGCACTCTGTCTTGGGCTACATGTCTTTTTCCTTTGCCATGAGTTTGAAGACTGATCCTTTGGTAACGCAGATTGCACGCAAATGGGGTCCAGATTACCTTGCCTCCCTCGCGGTGCAAACGCTTCCCAATCACCATGTTATCCCAGTCAACTATCCGGACTCTTTGGTAGCTAACAGGAGCATCGTCAACTCCAAACTTACCGCCCTATTGGATAAACTTCCTGCACCAATGCTAGAAGGTTCCAACGCCTGGGTAATCTCAGGTAGCCGTACCAAATCGGGCAAGGTTCTTTTTGCAAACGATACTCACATTGGATTTGCTTCTCCATCGGTATGGTTTGAAGCACATATCGAATACCCAGGCTATAGCTTTTATGGCAACCACCTCGCAGGCATTCCTTTTGGACTGGTTGGACATAGCCGCCACCACAGCGTGGGCTTGACCATGTTTGAAAATGACGATCAAGACTTTTTTGAGGAGAAACTGAATCCCGCCAATCCAAATGAGATTCTAGTAGGAGATTCCATTTACCCCATCACCACCCGCACGGAAGTGATTCAGGTCAAAGGGCAGCAACCGATCACCTTCCAAATCAAGGAAACAGTTCACGGACCAGTAATAAACGCTGTGGTCAAGGAAATTCAAACCATGACTTCGAATCCGGTGTCCTCCTGGTGGGTATACCTACTCGAACCTACTCGTGCCCTCGAGGCAGTTTACCAGATCAATCATGCGAGCAATATGCAAGATGTAGCCAATGCTGCATCACTCATCCATGCCCCAGGGCTCAACATCATGTACGGAGATAGTCTAGGCAACATTGCCTGGTGGGCAGCAGCCAAACTCCCAATTCGAGGAACTGCCGTGCATCCCACAATTTTTGTAGACGGTTCGGATCCTGCAGCACAACCCCAAGGCTGGTACCCATTCACTGAAAATCCACAGAGCATCAATCCCGAATCTGGATTTGTTGCCTCGGCCAACAATCAGCCTGACTCCACCAAATCAGGAATCTTCTTCCCAGGGTACTACTACCCGGGTGAGCGTTGGAACCGAATAGCCAAGACTGTGACCTCCAAAAAAGACTGGACTCAAGAATCCCTTGAAGACCTGCAACTGGAAACAATCAATGAAAAATCCATTCAAAACGCAGACTTCCTACTTAAACAAGTAGCACAAGGAAATTTTGAAAAATACGAGGACATCCTAAGTGAACTAGCGGAATGGAAAGGTGACCATAACCTAGATCATACCGCCCCTACCCTGTATTACAAGTGGCTGTACCATACCCTTCGCCTAGCCATGGAGGATGAAATCGGCAAAGAAGGATTTGAGAGTTACCTCCAAACCTTCATCATGATCGGCAGCAGCTCCCATTTCTTTACCCACGAACAAAATAAGTGGTGGGATAAGAAAAATACGAGCACTAAAGAAACCCGTGCAGAGATCGTAAGCGAGGCCTTGAAGGTTAGTTTGGAAGAACTAACCCAGCAGTTTGGTGAAGACCAAGGAAACTGGGAATGGGAAAAGGCAGTGACCGTAGAACATCCTCACCCTTTGGGTGCTCAAAAGCCCTTGGATAAGCTTTTCAATGTGCGTACCGAAGCCGTGGAAGCCAATGAGGAATCAGTAAACAAATTGGCCTTCAAATTAAATGGAACTGGCATCTACAAAGTGACCTCAGGGCCTGCGATGCGTATCCTGTTGGACTTTGAGAATGTAGAGGAATCCGTATCTGTATTGCCTACCGGAAACTCGGGCAATCGCTTCAGCAAGCACTATGCTGACCAAAAAGAACTCTATGTGGAAGGAAAGTACCGCCCTCAATTGATGAACAAGGAGGAAATATTGGATAATGCAAAAGGAACGCTGAAGTTGATACCGAGAAAGTAGTACAATGTACCAGGTACCAAGTACAATGTAGGAAATAGGAAATACGAAGTCCGAAATACGAGGTACGGAATTGAAAATATCGAATGCCGAACGCCAAATTTTGAATGAAGAAGAAAAAACTTCCGACTACAAGAATACCATACT
>JALRIY010000006.1 GCA_023255285.1 Algoriphagus sp. | reverse complement strand
ATGTAATCAAAATAAGCAGCATTGTATTCACGCGCTTTTGCTTCTACTGCAGGATCTGAAGGCCAGTTCCAACCGTCCTGAGCATAGGTAATCCCAGAAATGAGCAACGCTACAAGGATTAGAAGGGTTGATTTAATTTTCATAATCTTAAAGGTTTAATCAGTGGTTGACGCTAAAGTAAATCCCCAATCGGGTTAATTGTTTTAATTTTTATTCAAAGACACGCTTATAAAACCAGCTGTTGTCATTTAAGGAAAGGCCAAAGGTAAAATTCACATAGCCCTCACGAATCAATCCATTATCCAAAGTTCCTCTTCTTCCCACCTTAACTGCAAAATTTACCAAGGACAACTGATTTACAGGAATAGAGGTACCAAAGTTGATGCCAATGTCATTAATTGTAGTTTGATTAATAAAATAAGGCGTTCTCAACCACTCCAAACCCATTCGGTAGGTAGCTCGGTTGAATAGATTGTCAAAATCCATAAAATCTGGCACCACCTGAAACCCAAGCCCTACTTTTTGAGCTGATTGCAGACTCATGGTCTCTCCAAAGAAGTTTCTGTAATCTGAAAAATCTTGGTATTGACCTTCTAGTCCAATGACGAATTTATTAATTTTTTCGTAGCTCATCCCAAATCCCAAACGATCAGGGATGTAAATGGCTCCTCTATCGTTATTAGCAATGAGATATCCATCAGTTTTTACACTGCTAGCTTGGCCAATTGGTGCCAATTTTGCAAATGCTGTTCCATTAACATTCCCAAATTTCTGATAAATGGCGCCAAAATGAAGGTTGCTCTTCTCAGAAGCCTTTAAAAAATAGTGCGCCCCAAGCTTTAAAGCCACATCTGAGACCGTCATCCGCTCGTAATATTCAGAAGGTCGACCTACTTCAACCCCATTGGGATCAAAAATTAGTAATTGATTGGAGCGAATCGAAGACCCAAAAAGATAGGATCCATGGACCCCAATACTAAGATTTTTGGTTACCAGGTACCCGAAATTAAGATAGGCTTCAGAAATACCCCCATCTCCCTCAAGGTAATTGCTTGCACTCAAATCTGAGTTATTGACTGGGCTATCCACCTTGAGACGGTAATTAATACTTGAAATCTGACCCAAGCCAAGCCCCGTAGTTAATTTACCTGTTTTGACTGGAAGGGATAAAGCCAAATAGGAAAGTCCGCCCCCATCTACTGTTGAATTCTCTGTTTCATTGGAAACAGCTATTCTCTTGTAGTTCAGCGATGCTTGAAAGTTAAAGATGGTATTCCGTGTAGAAAGAGCAGGATTGACCACATTTGCCCCCCAGCCTGTGCCAAAACTTATTCCTAATCCCCCCATGCCTTGGTTTTGAACCTGACCTCCATAGTTAAATTCTCCAATACCAAGGGCACTGTAGGTGGAAGCACTATTTTGACCGAAGCCTTCTGAAAATACAACAAAGGTGCAAAGGACACCCAACGCTAGTTTACGCAACATCATGGTTTAGAATTCAATTTAGTCCAAAGGGAACTAAATTTAGGACTACAAATATGTGGTCTTTTGGCAATGAATCAAAAGATTTGAATTCCGCACTAGATAGATATCTAACTATTTCTCAAAATTTAACGCAAAAGGATTCCATGAATTGTCTACTGCATGCCTTTATTTTTAGTTAAAATTCTGCTTCCAGCAACGGAATCTATCCCTCTTTTAGCGAAGCTAGATTGACTTAATGCGGTATTTATTAATTTAGGAAATAAATTTTCACAAGAAAGGTGAAATTGGCACTAACAAGGAAAACTTTTTTATAGCCTAAATTTCGCTGCTCTTTGTCCCCATTAACTTAACATTATTTAACCCATGCTTCCAGAAAGATACTCGTTGATTGGTTTGATGTCAGGCACCTCTGGCGACGGACTGGATTTGGCAAATTGCCATTTTGAGTTTCTAAACGGAAAATGGAGCTACCAACTAGGCCAGACCCTTACCTGTCCATTTCCCCCAACTCTAGGGGAAGCACTGGCAAATAGTCACTTACTCCCTGGGTATGAGCTTTCGTTATTGGATGTAGCTTTTGGAAAATGGATGGGGGAACAAGTAAGCGCATTTTGTTTGGAGCACCAGCTTAACCCCATGGCTGTTGCTTCCCATGGACATACCGTTTTTCACCAACCAGAAAAAGGAATCAGCTTACAGATTGGCAATGGATGGGCACTTCACCAAGCTTCAGGGAAAAAAATAATAAACGATTTTCGGATGCTTGATGTACAGCTTGGTGGGCAAGGAGCGCCATTAGTGCCTATTGGAGACCGTTTGCTCTTTCCTGAAATAGACTTTTGTATCAACTTGGGAGGAATTTCAAATCTCTCCTTGGAAAAAAATGGGGAACGGCTTGCCTTTGATTGCAGCCCATTTAATCTACTTCTCAATCGTGAAGCCCAAAAACTAGGTAGTCCCTACGATAAAAATGGAGATTGGGCCCGAGAGGGGAACCTAGATACTCCACTATTAAATCAATTAAATGCACTTCCTTTTTATTCCCTTGCTGGAGCTAAATCCTTGGGAAGAGAATCGTTGGAACAATTTTTTATCCCGTGTTTAGAAAAAGCTAACCTGTCACCAGTAGATTCTTTGCATACTTTGGTGGAACATTTTGCAATTCAAATCGCCTCAGTCATTCGATACTATTCCACACCCCTTCCTCCTCGGATTCTAATCACCGGTGGAGGCGCATACAACTGCTATTTTGTTGAACGATTAGCCCATCACCTGGACCACCATTGGATCCTAGTGGAAGCAGGTAATGCACTAATTGAATTCAAAGAAGCCCTTGTATTTGCTTTTCTTGGCCTACTAAAACTCCGGGGAGAGGTGAATACCCTCGCATCGGTAACAGGCGCTAGTCAAAACTCTTCGGGGGGTACAGTCTATGGCTAAAAAAAGGTATGCTAAATTCAATACGCATAAAAATTATCCATAATCCCTATAAAACAGCTTTAACACAGCTCATGTAAATTAATAACAGAAAAATAATTGGAGCCAATAGATTCGTCTTTTCTACAAGTAGAGCGAAATACTTAATCCTACCTTATGGATAAAATCAAAATTCTTAACTCAAATTCTTCTTCTAGCGTTAGGAATTTAGGGATAAAGAAACTAGAATCGCTAAATAGAACGAATCAAGCCCTAGATTAAACCTAATTTATCAACCAAAAAACCTAAAAAATGGAGTTATTAATCATTATCATCTTTGTGGTCGGCTACTTGGCAATTGCCCTAGAGCACCCCATCAAGATCAACAAAACTGCTTCTGCATTGCTTACTGCAGTAATTTGTTGGACTATTTTCACCGTTTCAGGAGCCCCTGAAACCCTATTAACAAGTGAACGATACCTCCATTTTATCCATGAATTGGGAGAAAAAGCGGCCAGCCTGTCTGCCGGTGAACTCCATTTAGAATATGTTATCGAACAATTGGGGCATCACCTCAATGAAATATCCCAAATCCTTTTCTTTTTGATGGGCGCCATGACTATCGTGGAATTGGTAGATGCACACCATGGATTTAAATTCATCACCGACCGCATCAAAACCAAAAATCCAATCGTCCTCTTGTGGGTAGTTTGTGGTGTAGCCTTTTTCTTATCTGCCGTGTTGGACAATTTGACCACTACTATTGTCATGGTATCTTTGATACGGAAGATGATTCCTGACAAGCAAATGCGACTCTTCTTTGCAGGCATGATTGTCATCTCTGCGAATGCTGGTGGTGCATGGTCTCCAATTGGTGACGTAACAACTACCATGCTGTGGATTGGTGGTCAAATCTCCGCAGCTTCTATCATGCAAAGTATACTTATCCCAAGTATTGTTTGTGCGGTTGTGCCGATGATCTACCTTACCTTTACCTTGAAAGGAACTTTGGGAGAATTTAAGGAAAGTAAGAATACTGAAGGATCAAAAGTAACTAGTGGTAACCTCATGCTTGCGATTGGTGTTGGAGCGTTGATTTCTGTCCCAATCTTCAAAACCGTTACCCACCTCCCTCCTTACATGGGTATGCTACTTGGCCTGGGTGTACTTTGGGTAGTATCCGAATTAATTAATCCACATTTGGATGAGGCAGAACGAAAGCATTACACTGCTGGTCATGCATTGACCAAAATCGACATGCCTAGCGTCTTATTCTTCTTAGGTATTTTGCTTGCTGTAGGATCCCTACAATCCATGGGTACCTTGGCCAACTTTGCCAGCTACCTCAACGATACCATTGGAGACAACCGAATCATCATCACGCTTATTGGAGTACTTTCCGCTATTGTGGATAACGTGCCTTTGGTCGCTGCTAGCATGGGCATGTACAGCATGGAAATATATCCTATGGATGACTTTATTTGGACTTATCTCGCCTATTGTGCCGGTACCGGAGGAAGTATTCTGATTATTGGTTCTGCCGCTGGTGTCGCAGCTATGGGCATGGAAAAAATCGAATTTGGCTGGTATTTGAAGCGTATTTCTCTTCTTGCCGCACTCGGTTATTTTGCTGGAGCAGCGGTATACCTCCTTATGGCACAACTGTAAGAATCACTTAAATCAACAAAAAAAGGGAGGTTTAGCCTCCCTTTTTTTGTGCCTGCTGGATTTCCTGCTTCCGAAAACAGGTATCCAAATGGTCGTTTACCAAACCGGTAGCTTGCATGTGCGCATAAAGCACCGTGCTTCCTAAAAACTTAAAGCCTCTTGCCTTCATGTCCTTTGCTAGCAAATCAGACTCTTGAGAAGTGGCTGGATATGGTGCTCCAGGAGCGATGGAATTTCGAATGGGTTTGCCTCCAACAAATCCCCAGATGTAATTAGTGAAGGTTCCAAATTCCTTTTGCACTTCCTGAAAACGCTGCGCATTGTTGATGGCTGCACGAATCTTCATGCCATTGCGAATGATTCCTTTGTCTTGAAGCAATTCTTGCACATAGGATTCAGGAAATAGAGCCACTTCCTTGTAATCAAAGTCAGCAAAGGCCCTTCTATAACCGGCTCGCTTTTTTAAAACAGTTGCCCAGCTGAGCCCTGCTTGTGCGCTCTCCAATACCAAAAATTCGAAGTGGACCCGATCCTCGAAGACAGGTACTCCCCATTCTTCGTCATGGTAGGTAATGTATTCCGAAAACCCTAGGCACCAAGGGCAACGTGTTTTTTGCAAAGTATCCATAGCTTAAACCCCATTTTTCCCCCGCCAACAAGTGCGATAAACGGATTCAGGAAGTGTTTTTTGTCTAACCTTAACTAAGAATTTAGCAAACTTTTTGAATCTACAGCTTAGGAATTACTCCAAATTTTCCAAGCCGCTTCCGCTTGCAATTCGAGCATATCTTGCCCATTTTTTACTTTTCCACCCCGAGATGCACATTCCTCCATCAGCCGAGTACGAGCAGGATTGTATACCAGATCATAAACAAGATGCCGGTTATTCAATTGTTCCAAAGGCAACTCTGGCATTCCCTCCACTTGAGGGAAAGTTCCTAATGGAGTTGCATTAATCAGCAAGGGATAGTCTCGCATCCAAGTAGTATTTTCCCTTAAATCTTGGTAGGTAAGTTGGTCCACTTGCTTGGTTCTTGAAACCAGCAAAAATGATACGTTAAGATCCCGCAGTGCTTGCTGCACTGCTTTTGAGGCTCCTCCCGTACCTAATACCAAGGCATTTGGGATCGTATCACCCAGCCAAGTGGTTAGGGATTGTTTAAAGCCTAGGTAATCTGTGTTAAATCCCGTCTTTTTACCTTCCCGGATTCGAATGCAATTGACAGCTCCAATTCGTTCACAAGCAGGATCCAAGGCGTCTAGGTAGGGGATAATTTGCTCTTTATAGGGTATGGTTACAGAAAGACCTTCCAACTCTTTTTCTTGCTCAATTACCACACGAAAGTTTTCCACATGAGGAAATTCATACAATTCAAATCCGCAGTCGCTACGATTTTCTCGGGCAAATTTTTCTGTAAAATATTTTTTTGAAAAGGAGTGCCCCAAAGGAAAGCCGATCAAGCCAAATTTTCTCATACTTCTTGTAACTTATTTGCTAACCACTCAATAAATAGAACAATCAAGATTCCTAAGATAAATGCTCCCATGGCCCAAACAATATGAGGTTGCTGACCAACCTTTTCTAAATACGTCCCAGGCAGGATGTTTTCTGTAAGAAATGGGGTTTGATGGCCTTTAGAAGACATTCTCCAAGCGGTCACCAGCTTCCAAGGCCAAAGCTTATTGATCGAGCCCAACATAAAGCCAGATAATACCCCAATGGTACTGCTATAATACCTTCTCAACAAGAAAGCAACGACACGACTAAATGATAGTAGACCAACCAAGCATCCAGCTGCGAATAATCCAAGAGTAAAAATATCTTTCTGGGAGACAGCCATTAAAATGGTTTCGTATTTGCCCAAGATTAATAGAATAAAACTTCCACTAATCCCAGGTAAAATCATGGCACAGATGGCTATAGCACCAGCGACAAAAGTAAACCAATGCGCATCAGTGGTGGTCATAGGAGGTAAATTCGTCACCAGCCACGCAAAAACTGTTCCCAAGGCAAGTGCTAAAACTACTCCTCCGGACCAACGCTTGATATTTTTTAAAATTAAAAAAGCACTTACCAAAATCAAGCCACAGAAAAATGACCAGAGCGGTATGGGATACTCATCCATCAGAAAGGTAATCACCCGAGAAAGAGCAAAAATGCTCGTTAAAATCCCTAGCAATAAACTAAGCAAAAAATTGCCGTTTACACGGGCATAGAATTCCTTGATTTGGAAAGCTTTCAACAAAAGCAAATTTTCTATGTGGAAGGAGTTGATGCTATCGAGTAGCTCCTGATAAATTCCTGCAATAAGGGCAATCGATCCTCCAGAAACGCCGGGAACAATATCTGCTGCGCCCATTGCCATACCTTTGAGGTAATTTAGTCCGTATTTTTTTAAGGAATTCATTTTCAAAAAGAAAGGCTGATCATTCCCTTGATCAGCCTAAGTTAAAGTGGAATTAAAGTTTGATTTCACCAAGAAAATGGTCAAAAGTATCTCCACGAAGGCCTAGTCGGATAGTTTCCAATGGAATTACTTCAGCAGGACTAATATTTCCAAGATTGACATTAGCTCCAAGTAATTTAATAAACCATACTTGTTGTGATTTTTGAGGAGCTTCCCAAATGATTTTATCTTCAGGCACTTGCGTCAAAATCTCCTCCACCAGCCCTTGCCGTACTTCTCCTGAATCTCTAAATAAACCTACATTCCCTCCTTCACGAGCCTCTCCGATTACCTTCCATGCCCCAGCTCCCAATTCAGTCTGCATCTGTTCAATCCACTTGTAAGGGGGAATGATTTTGGCTGCATCCTTGGATCCAACTTCGGAAAGCACAGTCACCTGCTTGGAAAGCTCATGAATGTAAGTACATTTTTTATCATGATTGAGAGAGATTGAGCCGTCAGAAACTTCGGCATATTCCAATCCAAAGGTGTCTAAAACTTTTCTATAATCGTCAAATTGACCACGAACAATAAAGGCTTCAAACAAGGTACCCCCAAAATAAACTGGGATGCCTGCAGCTTTGTATACTGCTATTTTTTCTTTCAATCGGTTGGTCACATAAGAAGTTGCCCATCCAAACTTTACTATATCCACGTAATCCGCACAACTATCCACAAAGTCTTCCGTTTCGCGTAAGCTAAGTCCTTTGTCCATCGCCATGGTAAATCCCGTGTTACGAGGCTTTGCAGTCCGTACAGGGAGATTCTTCAGCACGTAATTCATTCGCTAAATATTATGATGTTGAGCGGGGATTTTCATCCCGAAACTGGGCAATGATCTTGTATACGGCCTTTTGCTTTTGCAATTCTGGCATTAATTCATACAGGAGGACATGCCTTTCAAAGTCCAAAGTTAATGCATTTTCCAAATATGTGAAGCCTTCCTTGTATTTACCCATTTTGATCAAGTAGACCACAAGTCGGTAATACAACTCCGCTTCCTCGGGCAATTCTTCGATTCCTTCACGAATGACATCTATGGATTCCTCAAATCTATTCTGCTCAAAATAAATTATAGATAAGTTCACATAAGCCTCCATGATTCCTGGCTCCAAGTTAATGGCCTCTTCGTAGGCATCGGAACTGGACTGCATATTGCCGAGATTAAACTCAGCATCTGCCAAACCTACCCAGTAGGTTGCATTATCTTTGTTGAGATGTATGGCTTTCTTAAAGTAATGAATCGCTTCAAAAAATTTTTCTTTTTTCAGCATACACATCCCCAATCCAAACCAAGCATCGTCGTACTCTTCATCTAACTTGGCAGACTTTTTAAAATAAGTAAAGGCCTCATCAATCTTTCCCAACTTTTCATAGGCAGCGCCCATGTAGCAGCAGTTTTCTGCATTCGCACCTTCGCAATTAATCGTATTTTGATACGCTTCTAAGGCTCCTTTAAAATCCTGGGTATTCATCAAGGAATTCCCCATGTTGAAGTGGGCCGAAGCAAATGCATCGTCTATAATTAAGGCATATTCATAAGCTTTTATAGCCTCCTCAAATCTCCCGAGACGATTGTAAACCACCCCAAGATTGTACCAAGCTCCAGCAGAATAGGGGTCCTGATCAATAAACTCTTGGTAAAAATCCAAAATCTCATCAAAGGATCCTTCCTCTTCAGTGATCATTGCCAACTGAAACAAGGCATCCTCGTGGTTGATCCGGTTTTTTACCGCCTCTTTGAAGTAATGACTGGCCTTGGAATTATCTCCTTTTGCACGAAACAAATTTCCCAACGAATAATACACCTCTGCCTTGTCCTCGGCCATGGGAAGGTAATTTTCGAGCAAGTCGATACCTTCTTGAAAATTGCCTGCCAAAATCTGTGCATTGGCCAAGGCCAACACAATGTCCTCGTTGTTGGGAGAAAGGTTATTCAGCTGCTCCAAAATTTCCAACCCCTCATCCAACTCGTCATTAAAAATAAGACACTGTGCTTTTTGGAGGCGGATTTCCACAGAAAAGGGGAATTTTTCTAGGGCATATTCCGAGGCACGGAGCGCCTTTAAAAATTTTTGCTGATCAAAGTAAAACCGGATAATGTCCTCCAATTCTTCTTCTTCGAAATATAAGTCCATGTTGGACTTCAGGGAATTTTCAAAACGCTCAACAAGCTTTTTGTCTTCTTCCCAGTCGTGGTCGTGATCTCCAGTCATTCGGTAGTGCTAAGATTGTTTTAAGATACCAAAATTTTGGTTTTTCTAAAATCCAACTTTGATTTTTTCCTGATTTTATCGTACTCCGAAAATTTTAGTTTACGATTATCCACTTTGTCACCAGTTACCTAATAAAAATAAGGTTTGAAGTTCATTTTAATGAGCTGTGGTCCTTGGACTGTCATCTGTCGACGATTATCCGCAAGTTGTAGTAGACTGTAGGGACTACTGGCATAATTGCGGATAATCATATTCTATATTTTTCATTTCCCCCTTTAACACTAGCGATAGAAAATAAGTTTATACGGGGGTATTTGCCCAGCTTAAGGTTTCTTGCAAGTCACGGTAGCGAAACTGTAGATATGCTTCTACCTTTTTATTTAGATAACGCGTTTTTTGTTGCGCATTTCGAGCCATTGCAGCAGACATTGGTAATTTCTTTCCAAAGAGAAGGAAAAACATTTTTAGCAAGGGAAATCCCCAATTAATCCCCCAAGTGGGGACTACTCTTGTGGGTGCTATCCCACCAATAACCTGAGTAACTTTCTGAAAAAACGCCTGATAGGGAATGCTTTCCTTAGTCAAAATAAAACGCTCTCCCCAAGCTTGAGCAGCCACCAAAGCCTGCGTAATCGCTGCAGCATCACGTACGTCGATGTAATTGAGATTTCCAGCAGGAAAAAAAGGAAGACCTTTACGGATTGCCTGGTAGAGTACTCCTGAGCTTCGAGTGTGGGAAATTTTCCCTAAAAGCACTGCTGGATTCACCACCAACACTTGTAAACCCTCTTGTTCGCCTCGCCAAACTTCCAACTCTGCCATGTATTTTGAAATGGCATAGGAGGTTTGATCGGCAGCATCCACCCATATGGATTTTTCGTCATAATCTTCCTGGCCTGGAATCTGTCCCAAAGCTGCAACTGAGCTTATGTAAACAAGTTTGGGTACCCCTGACGCCAATAAGGCATTGACTACATGGGCTGTCCCTTCGTGATTAACTTTATAAACTTCTTTGTCGTCCTGTGGCAAGAAGGATACTTTTCCGGCAGCATGAATCACCATATCCATTCCAGCTACTGCTTCTAAAAGGGAACTAAAATCCAAAATATCCCCTTCATGCCATTGAATAGCCACCCCTGCCAAATCAGGATCCGTGAAGGAAGAATTTGAGCGCCTCAGGCCATGAATAGTTCCCAGCGAGCAAAAGGTCTTCGCAAGTTCCCTCCCAAATAATCCAGTTACTCCGGTGATTAAAATATTCATAGTTGATTTCTGTGGGGCCTACTTTCTCCTATCCAATTATAATCCCCCTTGAGTTGCTGCTACAAACTCCGAAAGACTGGGTAAAAGCATGTCTTTTTCGGATACAATCGGTTCGGCTACCCCCCAGTCAATGCCTAGGGCAGGATCGGACCAAAGTACTCCTCCTTCGGAAGCTTTGTGGTAATAGTTAGAGCACTTGTAAACAAATACTGCATCTTCCAAGACCGAAAAGCCATGGCCAAAGCCAGCAGGAACGTAAAGGAGGTTGTTCTTCTCCGTATCCAAAATCGTGGTATATACCTGCCCAAAAGTTACAGAGCCCTTTCTCAAATCCACAGCAAAATCGCGCACTTTTCCGGAAATGACCCGGACCAACTTGGCTTGTGCATGTTCTCCTAGCTGAAAATGAATTCCACGAACCGTCCCCTTCTGTGAAAAAGATTGGTTGTCCTGCACCCATGATTCCTGCACCCCAACCTGCTCCAGCCAATCACTCCGGAAGGATTCAAAAAAATAACCCCTACTGTCTGGGAAGACGCGCGGAAAAATCTCGAAGACACCAGGGAGGTAGGTTTGCTTAATTTCTGCCATTTGGGCGTTATATTTTGCTTTCGACAGCAAAATAACCATACCCAAAGAGAGTATCCTAATCTAATCTAAGGAATTATGCTCAAATTTGGGGGAGCAATGACCAAGTCATGGGAAAAGCAGCTCCTCCATAGACATTGCAGAAGAGATCTATCCACAGCCAGTACATGAGTAAATTTTCAAGAAAACTCCAAAAATTACACGATACCGCCCCTCGACAGGAAACTGCCGTCTTAGTCACCTTGGTGCGCCAATATCAACCTGAACAGGAAGTGGAGGAGCATCTAGATGAATTGGCCTTCCTAACAGAGACACTCGGTGCAAAAACAGTGTACCGTTTTAAACAAAAAATGGACAAGCCTGACATCCGCACCTTTGTGGGGAAAGGAAAATTGGAGGAGATCCAAACCTATGTGGAACATTTTGCGGTGGACATGGTCATCTTTGACGACGACTTGAGCCCCTCCCAAATGCGAAATTTGGAGAATGAGCTCAAAGTAAAAATCTACGATCGCTCCCTACTCATTCTGGATATCTTTTTGAAGCGCGCACAGTCGGCACAGGCCAAAACCCAGGTAGAACTGGCACGTTTTCAATACTTATTGCCCCGATTGACCAACATGTGGACCCACTTGGAGCGGCAGCGCGGAGGTACTGGTACACGAGGGGGATCCGGTGAAAAAGAGATTGAAACAGATAAGCGAGACATTCGTGCAAAAATCTCCTTACTCAAAGAAAAACTTCAAGAAATAGAAAAGCAAGGGATTACCCAACGAAAAGGCAGAAAGGGTATTGTGCGTGTAGCGCTAGTCGGCTACACCAATGTGGGAAAATCCACCTTGATGAACTTGATTACAAAAACAGATATTCTAGCTGAAAACAAACTCTTTGCTACTGTGGATGCTACGGTACGGAAAGTGGTTTTGGAAAATATTCCTTTCTTGCTTTCCGATACGGTAGGTTTTATCCGCAAATTGCCCACTCACCTAATTGAATCCTTCAAGTCCACCCTCGATGAAATTCGAGAAGCAGACCTATTGGTGCATGTGGTAGACTTATCGCACCATGCTTTTGAGGACCATATTGAAGTCGTCACCCAAACACTTCAAGAGATTAAGGCAGGAGACAAGCCCGTCTTACTTGTTTTTAATAAGGTAGATCTAGTCCAGCAAATGCCGACCCAAGAGGAATTGTTGCTCATCTCTGAGCACGAACTACAAGAAACCCGCTACCTCGATTTCAAGGCGCTCTCCGAGGCTTTTGAGAAGAAGAATGGCATTGGTCCTGTGTTTATGGCAGCATCTCTAGGTGACAATGTGGAAGGCTTTCGCGAAGCTTTGGTACAAGAGGTGAAAAAACAACACCGCAAACTGTACCCGCACTACTTGGAAGATCAGGTGGTAGACTGGGGAGAAAACTGGGAAGAAGAACAGTAACCTTCTTCCTAAGAGTCACCAATCAAGCCCCTGGAAGGGAGATTCCCTTTACCCGTCGATACAGATTCAGAGCATACTTGTCGGTCATGCCTGAGATAAAGTCAATCAACGCACGGAGCAGGGGATAGGCATTTGATTCGGTTCCAAAACCTTTGAGTGGAAAATCCTCCGGAAGTAGTCTAAGTAAACTTTTGTCCTGACCTGATACACGCTCCGGCGCATAGCAATGATGGTATAGGGCTTGGCTAAATACTTCGAGTAAGCCATTTAGCACTTGAAATCCAACAGCTTCTTTTTCTAACACGACCTGAGCACGGTAAATCTGCTGTACAGACCGCTGGGAGATCTCTGCCAAGGCCTTGGCAGAGGGAATGATGTCTGTAAGCGCCTTGTCAAAATTGCCCTTTCGTATGCTCTCCTCATAGATAATGAAGGCCTCTACCGTTTCCCGAATTAACTGTCCAATGGCTAGGGCTCGAAGGGCTCCCAAATTTTGTGATTGGGTTCGCCCCTTTAGTTTCTCTGGATCAAACTTCTCTCCCAAAATAGGTTTCAACAAGGAAAGTGAATCCTCAAAAGTGACTAGACCCAGGGTACAGCCATCTTCTAAGTCAATAATGTTGTAACAGATGTCATCTGCCGCCTCCACCAAAAAGGCAAGTGGATGGCGAGCCCAGCAATCGTTTCCTACTTTTTCCAAGCCCAGTTCCTGAGCCATTCGCTCAAAATCCTGAAGGTGGTTGATAAAGAAACCATATTTTTTTTGACTCTTTCTAGCCAAATCACGCTGTACAATCAAACTAGGACGGGGATACTTGGTAAATGCCGCTAGGGTCGCATACGTTAATTTCAACCCATTTTGCTTGGAAACCAACATCCGGAACCCCTGTGCATTGCCTTCAAAGTTGATCAAATCAGTCCACTGATCCTCCCGAACATGGGGTTTCCAGCTGGTGCCATAGGGCTGAAGCCTGAAAAAATCAGAAATTGCCTCTTCCCCAGCATGACCAAAAGGAGGGTTGCCAATGTCGTGGGTAAGCGCTGCTGCTGCTACAATCGAACCAATTCCTGCTGCGGTGATTCCTTTGGAACTAAGTTTGGGGTATTTTTCAAGTATTTTTTCCCCTGCCGCTTTTCCTAGGGAGCGACCGACTGAGGATACTTCCAGACTGTGTGTCAAGCGGGTGTGCACAAAAGCCTGCTCGGGTAGGGGGAAAACTTGGGTTTTATCTTGGAGATTTCGAAAAGGAGCAGAAAAAATAATGCGATCGTAGTCCACTTCAAATTCAGAACGTGCGGAGTCCGTGTTTGTTCCTTTTGCCTGCTCTCCAAAACGCCCAAAGGCGAGTAATTTTTCCCAATTCATCATACACAAAAGTACATCGAGTGCTAGAATTTTCTGGTGTCTAAAGAAAAGAATCCTTTTAAAGAAAGTAGAATTTCATCCTTGATCCATGCAAATTGGGTTGAAGCAAGCACTTACTTGCTGAGAATGACAAGAATTGAACTAAATTTGAACTCATGAATCCCTCGCTTTTCATGCAACGTGCACTTGACCTCGCCGAACGAGGAAAAGGGTCCGTACGCCCCAATCCTTTGGTGGGATGCGTACTCGTGCATGCGGGGAAAATTATCGGTGAAGGATTCCATGCCCAGTATGGGGGATCCCATGCAGAAGTCAATGCGATTGCCTCGGTCAACGATCCCCAATTACTAGCAGATGCTACGGCTTATGTCAGTTTGGAACCGTGCTCCCACTATGGGAAAACTCCTCCTTGTGCCAACTTATTGGTCGAAAGAGGAATTAAATCAGTGGTGGTGGCCACCTTAGACCCCAACCCATTAGTGGCTGGAAAGGGAGTAAAGTTGCTTGAAGAAGCGGGAATATCTGTACAAGTGGGGCTTTTGGAGAGAGAGGCAAGGTGGCAGAATCGCCGCTTTTTTTGCCAACAGGAAAAACAACGACCCTACCTGATTCTCAAGTGGGCCCAAACTCAGGATGGGTTTATTGCCCGGGAAAATTTTGACTCCAAATGGATCAGTTGCTCTCAAAGCAGGCAGCTAGTCCACCAATGGCGGGCAGAGGAGCAGGCCATCCTAGTGGGAAAAAATACTGCCCTCTTCGACAATCCTCGATTGAATGTACGGGACTGGAGCGGAACCAACCCCATACGCATAGTGCTGGATTCCCAGTTGGAACTTCCCGCCAACCTGAACCTTTTTGACCAGCAGATTCCAACACTTTGTTACAATACGCTAAAAAACGAATCCCTTTCAAACTTGGAAAGGATCAAATTATCGGAAAGGAATTTTCTTGAAGCCCTACTGGCCAACTTGCATGCCCGTCAAATTCAAAGTGTCCTGATTGAAGGGGGAAGTCAAACGATCAATCAGTTTTTGAAAGCGGGACTTTGGGACGAAGCCCGGGTATTTACTGCTCCCATTGAATTTGAATGCGGTATTGCTGCACCCCAGCTCACACAAGCTCCTTCCGAATCGCATGCAATTGGGGAGGATCAACTAGAAATTTATTACCATGGCTGAAACCTTATTCCTTCCTCAAGCAGGGAGCAAAGAAGAAATTTACCAAGCGCTCCTTCCTCAAGTGGAGGCATTAATCTCTGGTGAGCAAGATTTGGTAGCCAATCTGGCCAATATCGCTGCTGCACTTCGGGAAGCTTTTGGTTTTTTTTGGGTGGGGTTTTATGTGGTGCAAGGCCAGGAGTTGGTGCTCGGCCCTTTTCAAGGTCCCATCGCCTGCACCAGAATTGCCTACGGACGGGGCGTCTGCGGTACGGCCTGGAAGGAAAAGAAAACTCAATTGATCCCCGATGTGGATGCTTTTCCAGGACACATCGCCTGCAGTTCAGCTTCCAAATCTGAAATCGTCGTTCCTGCATTTCAAAACGGAGAAGTATTTCTCGTCTTGGATGTGGATAGCGATAGGTTGGATGATTTTGATGCAGTAGACCAGCGCTATTTGGAGGACTTGATGGGTATTCTTGAAAAAACTACAACTACTTAAGTACTTCGTATATAAAGTCTTGGACTACTGACAAAGTTTTTTCTTTTTCCTCCACCATCCCCAAATGACCCACGCCCTCGAGTTCAACATAGTGCGTATAGGCTTTCTGCTGTGCTCGGCTGGATTCAATTTTAACTGCCCCATCTAAAGTACCTGCTAGCAAGAGCTTGGGGCCTACAAACTGCTCAAGTACCGCTAGTCTTTCTTTGCGGTCACGCATCGCTGCCGTATAGGCCAGTAAACCTTCAAGGCTAGAACGTTTTCCATCTTCAATAGCCACTGCCATGGCTTCGGCAAGCTCGATTCGGCGGTGCTCAGGAAATAACTGGGGAACAAAAGAACTGACAAATTTGGCGGCTCCGTGCTTTTTCAAAAATACAAGGACCCGATTGCGCATTTCCTTCTTTTCCTGGTCATCCGCAAAAGCTGTTGAATGAAGAAGACCAATTGCTTTAATCCTTTCTCCCATTCGTTCGAGTAGTGCCAAAGCCACATAGCCACCCAAGGAATGGCCCAATACAATGGGGTTTTTGATTTGCAAGGCTTCTATCCAGTCTTCCAACTGCTCAGCCACTTCTTCGATACCCTGTATGGGTTGATTTAGGGGAGAATTGCCAAAACCTGGAAAATCAGGGCAAATAACCCGGTACTGAGAGGATAAGGAATCAGCAAGGTGTCTCCACATTTCTCCAGATTCGCAAAATCCATGAAAGAAGAGCAGAGGATGACCGTGACCTTTTTCAAAAAAATGCAGCATGGAAGTGCTGGTTTTAGGCAAATTGTTCTTGCTCGGTCAATGCCTTAACTGCATTGACAATGCCCTGAGGATCAAAGCCACAGTCGCGATGCAATTCCAATTGCTCTCCATGTTCGATCACGTCATCTGGAATACCCAAACGCTTTACTTGAGCTTGATAGCCTTGGTCAACCATCCATTCTAGGACCGCAGAACCAAATCCACCCATCAAGCAACCGTCTTCTACGGTGATTACCTTTTTGAAGGTGCTGAATATCTCATGCAATAATTGCTCATCCAAAGGTTTCACAAAGCGCATGTCGTAATGTGCAGGGTTCAATCCTTCTTTAGAAAGGGATGTACAGGCCTCCACGGCATAGTTACCGATGTGCCCAAGCGTCAAGATAGCCACTTCTTCCCCTGACTTAATGCATCTGCCTTGACCTACCGGAATGGCTTGCAAAGGTGTTTTCCAATTGGGCATCACCCCATTGCCTCTCGGGTAACGAATAGAAAATGGCCCCCCATGGTTGGAGCCTGTATACATCAGGTTGCGCAATTCTTCCTCATTCATCGGCGATGAAACCACCAAGTTGGGTACGCAACGGAAATAGGCAATGTCGTAAGCCCCATGGTGGGTTGGTCCATCTGCTCCGGCAAAGCCTGCACGATCTAAACAAAATACTACAGGCAAATTTTGAAGGCATACGTCATGCACCACCTGATCGTAGGCCCGTTGCATAAAGGAAGAGTAAATGTTACAAAAAGGAACCAGTCCTTGTGTTGCCATTCCAGCTGAAAAAGTAACTGCATGTTGCTCGGCGATACCCACATCAAACGCGCGGTCTGGCATGGCTGCCATCATCAAATTCATGGAAGAGCCCGAGGGCATGGCAGGAGTTACCCCCATGATGCGCGCATCGTTTTCAGCAAGTTCGATTAAGGTATGTCCAAAAACATCTTGGTATTTGGGTGCTTGAGGAGTACTTGGGGTTTTTTTATAGATTTCACCCGTTACCTTGTCAAAGGTACCGGGAGCATGCCAAGTAGTCTTATTTCCCTTTTCTGCAGGGCCATATCCCTTGCCTTTGACAGTGATACAATGAAGGATCTTAGGCCCCGGAATATCTTTAAGATCTCTAAGAATCTCTACAAGGTGGTCCACGTCATGGCCATCGACCGGACCAAAATAGCGAAGGTTGAGCGATTCAAACAGATTACTTTGTTTGAGTACTGCCGACTTGATTGCCCCTTCTACTTTGGATATAATTTCTTGTGCACTACTTCCAAACTTACTGAGTTTGCCGAGCACGTTCCATACTTCGTCTTTTACCTTATTGTAGGTGTGAGAGGTAGTGATATCTGTCAAATAATCTTTCAATGCGCCTACATTGGGATCAATGGACATGCAATTGTCATTGAGGATAATAAGCAAGTTAGTGCCGCTCACTCCTGCATGATTTAACGCCTCAAAGGCCATTCCTCCTGTCAAGGAACCATCTCCAATTACTGCAACATGTTGCAAAGGAGCACCCTTGTATTTGGAGGCCATAGCCATGCCCAAAGCTGCGGAAATTGACGTACTCGAGTGACCTACCCCAAAAGTATCGTATTCGCTTTCCTTTCGTTTTGGAAAACCAGACATGCCCCCATAAATACGATTCGTATGAAATACATCCCGTCTCCCAGTTAATATTTTATGACCATAGGCTTGGTGACCCACATCCCAGACCAATTGATCTTGAGGAGTATTGAGCACGTAATGTAATGCTACAGTGAGCTCTACCACACCCAAGCTCGCTCCAAAATGACCTCCATAGACAGAGACATTATCAATAATAAATTGACGGAGTTCTTGGCATACTTGAACTAAAGTATCCTTTGAAAAATTCTTCAAATCAGCTGGGTTGTTGATTTGAGCTAGTAAAGGTCCTGGTAGGATTTGCATTGGCAAGGGGCGATTGACAAAAAAGAATAACTTTTACAGGGTCTGTTTGTTTGAAAAATACCTCACATTTGAAGTGACTCTTTCTAATTTCTGGGCCATAGAATTCATGAATTGAATATCTTTGGCTAGGAATATGCAAAATTAATCCAATAAATTAAATATCCGGTGAGTTTCGAAATCAAATTACCCCTATTCGAAGGTCCTTTTGACCTCATGCTCTTTTTTATTGAGCGGGACGAATTGGATATTTATGACATTCCCATCTTCAAGATTACGACCGATTTTTTGGAGTATATCCAACAGCTAGAGACATTAGAAATGGAAGTAGCCAGTGAATTTATCCTATTTGCGGCTACTTTAATGAAGATTAAATCAAGGATGTTATTACCAAGGCCTGAGCTAAACGAGCAGGGCGAAATAGTGGATCCCAGGGAGGAATTGGTACGAAACCTACTTGAATACAAAAAATACAAATCAGTAGTTGAAGAACTTTCAATGCTGGAGCAAAATCGCTTGGCAAAGGAAAAGCGTGGAAATCTCGTCAAAGAACTACAAGGGCTTAGTAAGTTGGAAGATGTAGAGGGAGAATTACAGCATTTAGACTTGTACAAATTACTTCATGTATTCCAAAAGTGCATGACGCGCATGGCCACTAGAGTGGATGCGCCAACGCATACGGTGATCCAGTATCCCTACACCATTGAGCAACAAAAAGAGTTTGTGCTTGAAAAAATAAGTTCCATGAGGCAAGTTCCATTTACTGAGCTAATCGAATACAAACCGGAAAAGATTTTTGTGATTTATACTTTTCTAGCCATTCTAGAATTGCTTCAGCTTGCCAAGCTTACTCTTGTTTTGGGAGAAGGATACAATAATTTTTGGGTAGAGAAAATTGAACCTGTCGCTACCGAAGCATGAAGCTAGACAATAAAAAAATTTTCCAAACACTCAATCCAAATCGGGTTTGGGTGCCCGTATTAATTGGTCTTGCCATCGTATTTACGATGTTTTATTTGGATCCTAATTTGACTTCCGACAACCTAAAAGTGGTCGTAGACGCCTCCCCAATTTTTATTTTTTTATCCCTTGTCGTTATCTTTTTTCGAGACTTGGGCTATGTCTACCGAATTCGTGAAATCACAGATAGACACCTAACTTGGACCCGTGCGATTTACGTCATTATTCTGTGGGAATTTGCTTCAGCAGTTACTCCATCTGTTGTAGGAGGAACGGCAGTTGCTATTTTTATTCTCAACAAAGAGGGGATTAAAATGGGCAAAGCCATCGCCTTTGTAATGGTAACTGCTATTTTGGACAACCTATTTTTCGTGATTGGGGCTCCTATCATTCTCTTCTTTGCCAAAGGAAATATTTTTCCTGAAAGCAAGCTCTTGGAATCACAGTTGGGCAACAGTCTGCAGGCCATATTTTGGATTAGCTATGCCCTCTACGCATCGTATAGTTTGGTAATGGCTGCAGCGCTATTTTATAGACCTAGGGTCTTCAAATGGGTTTTAATTAAACTTTTTTCAATCAAATTTCTTCGTAAATGGAAGCACGATGCCCAAGAATATGGGGATCAAATTATTGAGGCTTCTAGGCAATTATCCGGAAAAAACTATCGGTATTGGCTTCCAATCATCGGGGCAACCCTGTTTGTTTGGTCTTCCAGATATTTGATGCTCAATGCGCTGATCTCTGCCTTTGTGCCCCTAGATTTTATTGAACACATCGTCGTGTTTGCACGGCAAGTAATCATGTGGATAGTCATGATGATCTCCCCTACCCCAGGAAGTAGTGGTACAGCCGAATTTTTCTATGGCCAATTTTTCCAAGAATTTCTTGGCAAATACACCTTTGTTACCAGCATCGTTTGGAGACTTTTCTCCTACTACCCGTACTTGATATTAGGAGCAATTTTTCTCCCTCGCTGGATTCGTCAGGTATTTTTCAAGAAGAAAAAGGAGGAAAATTAAATGTTGATTTCCTTTACTCCATCCCTTTTAGAAAAAATTACCGGAGGCGCGGGCCAAGGAAAGGATCCTGGCCAAGCGATTGCTCAAATCAGCATTGATTCGAGGCAGGTCCTTCATCCTCAACAAAATTTGTTTGTAGCCTTAAAAGGGGCAAAGGCAGATGGGATTTCCTTTGTGCCCGAACTCTTGGACTTGGGAGTCAGCTATTTTTTGGTAGATGATCAAGCAAACATTCCTTCCTCCTGGCTGGAACGGGGCTATTTTATTCAAGTGAAGGATACGCGAATCGCACTTCAATCTTTGGCCACCTACCAAAGGGTTCAATTCACAAAACCCGTAGTAGGAATCACGGGAAGTAATGGCAAAACCATCGTCAAGGAATGGCTAGGTCAGGTACTCAGCCAACAGTTTGCGGTAGCCAAAAGTCCAAAAAGCTACAATTCTCAGGTGGGTGTGCCCCTATCGATCTTCGGGATTCAATCCTACCACCAAGTAGCTCTCTTGGAGGCCGGGGTTTCCAAAACAGGAGACATGGATACCTTGGCACAAATGATACAGCCTGGGTTGGGAATTTTCACCAACATTGGTTCTGCTCATGAGGAAGGATTTCTGGGTATAAAGGAGAAGATCACCGAGAAACTTAAGCTCTTTGCAGGCGTAAACTTTCTTTTGTATTGCAAGGATCATGACCTGCTCGCCCAAGAAATTGAGCAACAACTCCCCACTGAAAAACGTATTTCCTGGTCCAAAAAAGCTGGGGCAGATTACCTCGTATCTTGGAAAAACCAAGAAACCCATTCTAGAATTGTGGTGATGAAAAGCGATGGACAAACCTTCACTTTTCAAGTACCTTTTACCGATCAAGCTTCTCTAGAAAACGTCACCCATGTAATCCTTGCTTCGCTGAGTTTGGGTCAGGAAGTCAAGAGTATACAAGAAGGGCTGAGTCATCTGAAGCCCATAGACATGCGGCTTACGCTCAAGCCAGGTCTCAATGACTCACTTCTTATTGATGACACTTACAACAACGACCTGGCTGGGCTCAAGGTGGCACTTGAATTTTTGAGTCAACAGCGCCCCAAACGCTCCAAAATCCTTATTATTTCAGATCTTCTCCAACAAGGCCTCCCCGAGAAAGTATACAAAGAAGTTGCCGATTTGATTCAATCCTATGGAATTGATCAAGTAATCGGAGTAGGTACACAGATTCAACACTTGGAAACCTTACTAGCAAAAGGGGTCCGCACATTTTCCAACACCGAGCAACTCTTGTTGGAACTACAGCCAGAGCAATTTCAAAATGATCTCATTCTCATCACCGGGGCACGAGCATATACCTTTGAACGGGTGGTCAATCGACTTCAACAGCGCATTCATGGCACCACCTTGGAGATCAATTTGAATGCACTGACCCATAATTTTAATTTTTACAAACGACAGCTCGCGCCAAGCACACGGGTCATGGTGATGGTAAAGGCTTTTGCCTACGGAGGAGGAGCTGCAGAAATCGCCAATCATCTGCAGACCTTGGGGGCCGATTACCTGGCAGTAGCCTATACCGATGAGGGGGTAAGCCTACGCAAACAGGGAATTCAACTCCCCATTATGGTGCTCAATCCGGTAGAAGAATCCTTCGATTTACTTTCCCAATACCAGCTCGAGCCCGTGGTATTTAGTCCCGAATTTTTCAGGAAATTGGGCACTTATGTACAGCACCAATCCCTTCAATTATCCATCCATTTGGATTTAGATACCGGGATGAATCGCTTGGGCTTTGAGCAGGCGCAACTTGTGGAACTAAAGGCATTGATCCTACAGTACCCTCAACTGCAAGTGGCAAGTGTGTACACCCACTTGGTAGGAGCAGACGAAGAAGCACATGATGATTTTTCGCTGCAGCAGCTGCAGCAATTTCAAGAAATGAGCGAATCTATCTGTTCTATTCTTTCCTATAAGCCCCTGCGGCATGCGCTCAACTCGGCGGGGATTGTGCGTTATCCAGACTTCCAGCTGGACATGGTGCGCCTAGGTATCGGCCTATATGGGGTAGAAGTGACAGGCAAGCACGACCGTTCTTTGAAGGCGGTAAGTACCTTAAAAACCACCATTTCCCAAATCAAAACCCTAGCTGCTGGAGCTACGGTGGGCTATTCCAGAAAGGGGAGTTTGCCCGAAGGGGGGCGAATCGCCACCTTGGCCCTCGGCTATGCAGATGGATACGACCGTAGATTTTCCCAAGGAAAGGGCTATGTACTAATTGAAGGCAAAAAAGCTCTAGTGATCGGCAATGTCTGTATGGATATGGTGATGGTGGATGTGAGCACTATCCCCGGAGTCAAAGCTGGGGACGAAGCCATCGTGTATGGGGAGGAGATTTCACTGAAAGAACTTGCCGATCGTATTGGAACTATCCCTTATGAGCTGCTCACCAATATCAGTGGCCGCGTCAGACGCGTGTATTATTTGGATTGAAAGTTGGAGCAGATTTAGGGCAATGACCTCTTCCAGCCCAGATCTTGTGAAGCGTAAATGCTTCCTTTTCCACTAAAAATAAAGGCAAGCAAACAGGAAATTCCCAGGTAGACTCCTGCTTCTAGGCCAAACAATTCCATCCCCATCAAGGTACAGGCCAAAGGCGTATTCGTAGCTCCTGCAAATACTCCCACAAATCCACAACCTGCCAAAAGTGCTAATGGAAGAGGGATATAGGCTGCCAGGGCGTTGCCTAGCGTGGCCCCCGTAAAGAAAAGTGGGGTGACCTCCCCGCCTTTAAATCCAGAGCCGAGTGTCAAAGCTGTTAAGCCTGTTTTCGCCAAAAAATCATACCAGGGCAGGGGAGTTTCAAAAGCCTCGACTATCCGCGGAACACCCAAGCCTATGTACGTGTAAGCACCCGTGAGGTATACGGTCCCTGCAACTAGCAGTCCCCCCACGAAAGGCCGAAATGGAGGATAGGCAATGGTGCTGAAGAGCCGATTTACCCCATGACCTGCCTCCACAAATAGTCGAGCTGCCAGGCCAAAGACTATTCCTGCGGGAATCATCCATGCCAAGTTGACTAGGGTATGGGGAGTAATCTCGGGAATAAAATAGGTCGTATGGCCAATACCCCAGACCCAATCGCAGACCCAATAAGCTATAAACGCAGCCCAGAAAGCTGGAAAAATAGAGTTGGGGTCTATCTTTCTACGAAATAACCATTCTAGAGAAAATACCGCTCCTGCCAAGGGCGTCCCAAACACCGAGGCAAATCCCCCTGCTACTCCACAAATCAACAAGGTCCTGCCAGTATTCTTATCTAGGGTCCATCGCTTACCCAACTGGGCAGCCAAAGAAGCACCCATTTGTACTGCTGTGCCTTCCCTTCCCGCGGAGCCCCCAAAAAGGTGGGTGATTAAGGTGCCAAATAAAACAAAAGGTGCCATGCGCCAGGGCAGAGTTGGCTGGGGAGTATAGATTCCGGCTAAGATTAAATTGTTTCCTTTTTCAAGACCATACCCGTAACGGTGGTAGCAGTAGCCAATTACAAATCCTGCTGGGGGTAAGCCCCCTAAAAGCCATAGATGGGCATCCCGAACCCCGCCCACCCAATCCAGGGAAAGCAAAAAAATGGCAGAGGCGGAACCCGAAAATATTCCGATTCCGGCACCAATGGCTATCCAAAAAAGAAGGTATTTCAGCAAGATAATCGGAGATTGAGGGACCTTTTGGTACAAAGAAAGGGGGATTTAGGAGATTTCTAGGGACATGGAACGCATTTTTCTAATTGCACTTCATCAATTTAGGACTTAAGTCCTTCACGGAGCAACCAATTGCCAAGTAAATGAGTTATCCACAAAATACGCGTTCATGAAAAACATTCTCATTACTGGAGGCTCAGGATTGGTCGGGAAACAACTGACCGCTTTACTGGAGCAAAAAGGGTACGAAGTAGCTTGGCTAAGCAGAAGACCACAGCAGCGGACCCATTTTCTCTGGGATGTAGCTCGTCAGGAAATAGATCCAAAAGCCCTGGAATGGGCAGATGCTGTGGTGCACTTGGCTGGGGAAGGGGTAGCAGAAAAGCGCTGGACAAGAGAACGTAAGCAGGCCATCCTACGGTCTAGAACCGAAAGTACTGCGCTACTGCATCGAGCCATAGCAGCGGCAAAACAGAGGCCAAGTGTGTTTATCTCAGCATCCGCGGTAGGTTACTATGGCTTTGATACCGGCGCTGCACTACTGGATGAGGGCAGTTCCTCAGGTACAGATTTTTTAGCAGATGTGGTTCGGGCTTGGGAAAATGAGGTCAAAAAGATTGAAGCCTTGTCTCTAAGATGTGTAATACTTCGGATTGGCATCGTCTTGGATGCACAGGGAGGGGCTTTAGCCGAAATGCTCAAGCCGCCTGTAGCTGCCCCACTAGGTACAGGAGCACAATGGATGAGCTGGATCCATGTGGAAGACTTGGTACGGATGTTTGTTTTTGCATTGGAAAAAACCACGCTTCAAGGAATTTATAATGCGGTAGGCCCATATCCTGCCACCAACCAACAATTAACTAAAGAGGCCGCAACAGCTAAAGGCAAACCTTACCTGGGGCTTGGGGTACCGGAATTTGTTTTGAAGTTGGTACTTGGAGAAATGGCAGCCATGGTGCTGGGAGGAAATCGGGTGTCAAGCCAAAAAATTCAAAAAGCAGGCTTTGAATTTGAATATCCAAAATTGACCGATGCCCTAAAGGCTATTTTTTAAGTGAGAAGGAGCCACTGCTAATCCAATGGTAACGACAGCTTGCCTTTTTTTTTAACCATCAGTCTAAAAATGTTTTTTTTAACCTCAGGAATAAGGACTTTAGGGAAAGATTTACCCTTTAAGTATGAAAAATATCATCGTTGTGCTCCTGTTAGCACTTATCAGTCAATTCGGCTATGCTCAAGACTTGAGCTATTACCTCCCCAAAGGCTATACGTACAACCCCAATGTTCCTACCCCAAAGCAGGTCCTAGGTTATGAAGTAGGAGAATGGCATGTGACACATGACCAATTGGTCATGTACATGAAGGCTGTAGCTGCAGCTTCAGATCGAGTAAAATTTGAAGAAACAGGCCGAACTTACGAAAAGCGACCGCAAACCCTATTGACCATCAGTGCTCCTGCCAACCTTTCCAAACTGGACCAAATTAAGGCAGAGCGCGCCAAACTCCGGGACCCTGCAGCTTCGGTCAATATTGCGAACATGCCGGCGGTCCTTTTTATGGGCTACTCCGTACATGGAAATGAGCCGAGTGGAGCCAATGCTGCGCTACTCGCTGCCTACCATTTTGCTGCTGCCAATGAAATCGAGTCAGACCTCAAAGACATGGTCCTCTTACTTGACCCATCCATCAACCCGGATGGACTCAACCGTTTTGCTTCCTGGGTAAATTCCCACAAAGCTTACGTCATGAATGGGGATCCCGCACAGCGCGAACTCAACGAGGCATGGCCTCGAGGACGTACCAACCACTACTGGTTTGACCTCAACCGTGACTGGCTGCCTGTTCAGCATCCTGAATCTAGAAATCGCGTACGCGTGTTCCAAAGCTGGCTGCCGAACGTGCACTTGGACTTCCACGAGATGGGCTCCAACAGCACTTTCTTTTTTCAGCCCGGGGTCCCTTCCCGTGTCCACCCTTTGACACCCAAGAAAAACTTCGAGCTGACTGAGAAGATCGGTACCTACCATGCCAAAGCCTTGGATCAAATCGGTTCGCTGTATTACAATCAAGAAAACTACGACGATTTCTATTACGGCAAGGGATCCACCTATCCGGATGTGCAAGGATCGATAGGGATCTTATTTGAGCAGGCAAGTTCTAGAGGACACTTACAAGAAACCAGCAATGGGCTACTAAGCTTTCCGTTTACGATCCGTAACCAATTTACTGCGAACCTCTCCTCCTACCAGGCCACCAAAGAAATGCGGGTGGAGCTCAACCAATGGATGAAGGATTTCTACACGGACATCAAAAAAGAAACAGATGCCGACATCAACAAGGCCTACATCTTTGGTGCGCCAGAGGAAGATGCAAGGAGCTATCACTTGGCAGACTTGATTCTTCAACATGACATCAAGCTCTTTTCCCTAAAAGAAGACTTAGTCATCAATGGCAAGCAGTTTAAAAAAGGAAACTCCTACATCGTTCCTGCCGATCAGCCTCAATACCGCTTGATCAAGGCGATGTTTGAAACCCGTACTTCCTTTCAAGACAGTTTGTTTTATGATATTTCTGCTTGGACCTATCCGATGGCTTTTGGGGTAGACTTTATGGCGTTGAATAGCCGCATTGTAAATCTAGCCAATGTTAGCCCTGTGGATAAGTCTAATTTTTCACAAGCACCAGGAAAGGTAATCGGTGCTGCCGGGGCTTACCAGTATGCGATGGAGTGGACCGACTATTATGCGCCAAAGGCGGCCTATCAGTTGTTGAAGGCTGGATTTCTGGTTCGAGTTGCCACAAAAGAATTTTCGACCGCAGAAGGGAAAACCTTTGGCCGAGGAACGGTATTGATCGACAAAGGCGAAAGTGGCCTTGACACTCAGGCCTTCTTCAAAAAGCTAGAGGAAGTAGCTCGATTTGCTCACGTGGATATCCACGCATTGACGACAGGGTACACGCAGGGAGCCAACCTAGGCTCAACCTTTATCCTTCCTCTGAAAACACCAAGCATTGCCTTATTGGTTGATGGGGGCGTGGATAGCGGAGAAGCAGGGGAGATCTGGCACCTGCTCGATCAGCGCATGCAGCTGCCTGTGACCTTGCTCCCGGTAAGTGCCCTATCCGGCACTAATTTGGACCGCTACAATGTC
>JALRIY010000069.1 GCA_023255285.1 Algoriphagus sp. | reverse complement strand
CAGGCGCTTGCTACTGAAATGGGAGGAGCAGCAGTAGCACATCTTTGTAGAACATTGGGCGTACCCTTTATCGTGCTACGCAGTTGCAGTGATAATGCCAACCAGGCGGCCAGAGTGAGCTTCAATCAGTTTGTACGGCCTGCTGCCATCAACTCCGCTGGTATCGTCCTACACCTGCTACAAGCCATGAATTAAAAAGCCTCGAATTTAATTTTATCTAAACGAATGAAAATATCGACCTGTAATTTCCCCACTTGTCAAAATAAGTAATGAAAATACCTCATTATGGTTTAGGTTAGTTTGAAATTGAAACAACTAGGGAGACTCCTTAAACTGTAGTCTCAGTGCGAGGTCTAACTTTAAAACCAAATTCCAAGCTTATGAAATCCGTTTGCCTTAGCTTTTTCTTTTTTGCGTCACTTTTTTTTCCGCTACAAGACCTAGTAGCACAGCAGAAAGGAAAACTGCGAGGAACAGTCCTTGAAAGTGGAAAGGCCAATCCGCTCCCTTTTGCTACCGTGGGAGTATACACCCAAAAAGACAGCCTAGTAGGCGGGGGGATTGCAGATGAAAAAGGAAATTTTGAGGTAGACTTGCCCTTTGGTACTTTTTACACATCAGTAGAGTTTATGGGATTTAAAGCTCTCAAATCGGATGTGTTTACCTTAACCTCAAAACAAAACACACTGAATCTAGGCGCAATTTCCCTACAATCGAGCACAGCAGATCTGGACGAAGTGGTCGTACAAGGAGAGAAAACCTTGATGGAGCTATCCCTAGATAAACGGGTATTCAATGTGGGTAAAGACCTAGCAAATGCCGGAGGAAATGCTTCTGACATCCTTATGAACCTTCCCTCTGTGGCAGTAGATTCAGAAGGAAATGTTCGGTTAAGAGGCTCGGCCAATGTGCGCATCCTTATCGACGGCAAGCCTTCTGGATTGGTAAGTTTTAAGGGCAGTAGTGGCCTTCGCCAGTTGCCTGCCAACTTGGTGGAACGGGTAGAAGTAATCACAAACCCTTCAGCGCGGTACGAAGCAGAGGGAATGGCGGGAGTCATCAACATCATCCTTAAGAAGGATGAGAAACAGGGATTTAATGGTTCGGGAGAAGTAATCGTCGGATCACCATTAAATCTTGGAGCTACCGCTAATTTAAATTATCGAAAAAATCGAATCAATTGGTTTGTCAATTATGGGATTGCAAAAAGAAATAGTCCTGGACGAAGGGAATTGTACCAGGAAGTATACCAGCCCGATGGCAGCACTCTACTTCTCCAACAAAACGCCACTAGCCTCGTAAATAGCTTAAATAATAGCCTGAGGACTGGGTTAGATTATTTTTTTAGTGAGCAAAGCATTCTTACGGCTTCCTATGTTTGGCGAAGAAGTGACGCTCATCGAATTACAGACATCCGTTACCAAGATTATTTCAATACGTTAGACAATTATTTGGGTTATTCTTTGCGTAGGCAAGATGAAACCGAAGATGAGCCCAACAAAGAAGCACTATTAAATTTCAAAAAAAGATTTGAACGAAAAGGACATGAGCTAAATGCCTCCTTCACCTACCTTAATTATTGGGAACGATCAGACCAACTCTTCACTGAAAACGCTTTTTCTATTGCTGGACAAGCCTTACCCAATAGGGCACTAACCCAAACTTCTTTAAATGATGAATATGAAAACCAATACCTACTTCAAATAGATTATACGCAACCATTTGGAAGTAAAGGCAAGCTTGAAACGGGTGTTCGAACCAGCTTTCGAGAAATGGAAAACGATTACTTAGTCCAAGAACTGCAAGAATCAGGAGGCTACCAAACCGTGAATGGACTGGATAATGTTTTTCTTTATGATGAAAACATCTTGGCGGCTTATGCAATCCTTGGAAATGAAAAAGAGAAATGGAGCTATCAGGTCGGATTAAGAGCTGAGTATACTGCTATAGAAACTCAGCTTGTAGAAACGAGGGAATCAAACCCTAGAAACTACGCCAACCTCTTTCCTAGTGGACACCTAAATTTTAAGGCCAACGCAAAAAATGCCTTACAACTCAGCTACAGCCGGCGCATTCGCCGCCCAGTATACAATGACTTAAGCCCTTACGTGACATTTTCTGATCAGCGCAACTTTTTTTCTGGCAACCCCAACCTGGATCCAGAATTTACGGATTCCTACGAGCTAGGTCATATTCTCTATGGAGAAAAAAGCACCTTATTTTCTACTATCTATTACAGAAACACGCAGGAAAAGATCCAACGAATCCGTACAGTAGGAGAAAATGGTTGCTCCGTCACGGCTCCCTACAACTTGGTTGGGGAGGAATCTTATGGACTGGAATTTAGTGGGGACTATGTAGCTACCCACTGGTGGAAACTAGACTTCAATGCAAATTTCTTTTATGCTCAGGTAAATGGAAGTAACCTCAACCAAAATTTCCAAGCAACCACCACCTCCATGCTCTTTCGCCAAAGTTCCCGAATTTCCCTTCCAAAAAACTGGGATTTTCAATTACGAGGTAATTTTGAGGCTCGAAGAAGAATTGCTCAAGGTATCCAAAAGGGTATATTTTTCATAGACCTTTCCGCTAGCAAAAAGATTTTAAACCAGAGAGGAACTTTGATTCTAACAGTTTCTGACCTACTTAATTCCAGAATCAATCGAGACCTCACCGAAGGAGATAATTTCTTTACCGAGAGTGAGTCACAAATGGTTCAACGCCAATTAAATCTCACATTTAATTACCGAATCAAACCTTAAGCTTCCATTCAATTTTAGTTGCCATGCGTTTTTTAGTGCTCCTTCTGTACTTTTTAATATTTTTGACCGAGCCGGTAGTGGCACAAAAAATCAATGGAAAGTACCGACTTAACATCCAAAAAGCGAGTAGTCCAATCTCTATTGATGGGCTTATGGATGAACGGACTTGGCAAGAGGCGGCCATAGCGAGCAACTTTTTTATGATCACCCCCATGGATACGAGTTTCTCCAAGGTGAAGACTGAAGTGCGGATGAGTTACGACGAGGAGCAGCTCTATATTTATGTAATCAACTACCATGCGAGTGAGGGACCTTACATGGTCGAGTCCCTTCGACGAGATTTCAGTTTCGGGAAAAACGACAACTTCATTTTCTTTATGGACCCCTTTGACGACCTCACCAACGGATTCTCCTTTGGAGCGAATGCAGCAGGCGCCCAATGGGATGGGCAGATGTCCAACGGTACTACACTAGACTTGAGCTGGGATAACAAGTGGGTATCAAAAGTCAAGAATTACCCTGACCGTTGGGTTTTTGAGGCAGCAATTCCTTTCAAATCTATCCGCTACAAGAAAGGGATACGAGAGTGGGGTATCAACTTTTCGCGCCTTGACCTCAAAACAACTGAAAAATCTGGCTGGGCACCTGTACCGCGACAATTCCCCTCCTCCACACTTGCCTATACTGGCACCTTGGTATGGGACAACCCTCCGCCTGATCCAGGAGCAAACATTTCCCTGATTCCCTACGCGCTAGGAGGGTTTAGTAAAAATGGGGAATCTGGTGAAAAGGCAAGCTATAAGCGCGAAATTGGTTTGGATGCAAAGGTTTCGCTTACCTCTTCACTTAATTTGGATTTAACGGTAAATCCTGACTTCTCTCAGGTAGAAGTAGATCGGCAGGTGACCAACCTCGATCGCTTTGAATTGTTCTTTCCCGAGCGTAGGCAGTTTTTCTTAGAAAATGGAGACTTATTTGGAAGTTATGGCTACAGTACCCTGAGACCTTTTTTCTCTCGTAGAATTGGGCTCAATGCTCCCATCGAATTTGGAGCTCGACTCAGTGGAAAGCTCAACAAAGATTGGCGCATCGGAGCCCTCAACATGCAGACGGGAGCCGTGGAAGAAACAGGGCTTCCTACACAAAACTTCTCAGTGGTATCCTTGCAGCGGCAGGTGGGCGCAAGATCTACCATCGGCGCATTGGTAGTCAATAAGCAATCCTTGAATTACGACCCCGCTTTAGTCCCCGAAAATCAAACTCGCTACACGGAATTCAATCGTAATTTAGGTTTGGAGTACAATCTTGCATCTGCCAACAATCTGTGGACTGGAAAGGCGATGGTGCTCCAGTCCTTTGGACCTGAAGGTGTGGGAAAAGGGATTGCGCACGCTGCCAACTTGAAATATTCTAGCGGCAACTTAACTTGGAACTGGCAGCATGAATTTGTATCCGAAAACTACACAGCAGAGGTAGGTTTTGTGCCTCGTACCGCTTTTTACAAGATCAGCCCTTCTATCGGCTACCGCTGGTTTCCAAAGAGTGCCCTTATCCTAAGCCACGGCCCGGAATTGAATTCTATTCGTTATTTTTCACTAAAAGGAACTCAAACGGACAATACGACCTACGCTACCTACAGCATCAGGTTTCGAAGTCAGAGTAACCTTTTGGTGTGGGGAGCCCATGACTTTGTTCAATTGCAACGCCCTTTTGACCCGACCAACTTTTCCGGAAAAACCCTAGATACGGGTACTGAACACCAGTGGTCTGCAGTTGGATTGGAGTATAGTTCCAAGCCTCAAAGTGTCTTTACCTATGGTTTCAGTGGACGCGTGGGTGGCTATTATGCCGATGGGAAGAGGTACAACATGGTTACTGAACTGGGCTATCGCTTTCAACCCTACGTGAGTTTGGCACTCAGTGGCAATTACAATTCCATTGACCTTCCTACGCCTTGGGGCAAAACGCAATTCTGGCTAATTGGTCCTCGGGTAGATGTAACGCTGACCAACACGGTCTTCTTTACCACCTTTGTGCAGTATAACGAACAGATCAAGAATATCAACCTGAATACGCGCTTTCAATGGCGATTTAAGCCTGCTTCAGACCTTTTTTTGGTGTATACCGACAACCATCTACCTGCGCCTTTCTTGATGAAAAATAGGTCCCTAGTTTTGAAATTCACGTATTGGTGGAATCCTTGAGTTAATCGATCGAAATAGTTAAGAAAGTAGCTACCCCAAACAGCGGCCGTGCTCGGAGGAATTGACCATTCTCAAAACCAGCGGCGAGTTCTACTCTGAAAATCCGGAAGAGGTTATCTAGCGAATAGCCAATTTCCGTGTAGTGCGGTGAGTGTTGGGTTTTTAGGTAGTTGACAAAAATATTCTCTCGTACTCCTGAGAAGCGAAGCATGGGGAGCTGCGTAAAGATGAATTTGCGGAATTGGTAGTGTGCGATGCTGGAAACATAGGAACCGGAAGTGCTGTAGCGGTAATAATCCATCACACGGTAATTGGATGCTGCACCCATGGAAGAGAAAAGCGTTCGGTTGCCTCCAAAATGCTTGTAGTCTTGAAAAAACACCTGACGATTGTTTAGGAATGTTCCTGCGGTAACGTTGAATTCCAACTTGCCGCTCACTCCAAAAGAAAAGTCATGCTTCAGGGAAGTTTCCAACTGATCGAAGTCAGCGGCCAATCCCGAAATACTGCCTAATGGCATGGCCTTCTGGTAGGTAAACGAAAGCAAAGGTGCGCGCTCATAGTTGGGGATTTTTCTTCCATTCCGAATTGAATAGGTCAATCCAGGTCTCCAATCGAGTGTTGCTTTAAATTTGCTTGCTTGGTGATTGGAAAACGTTTCTTCTCCTGCCTCCACATTGAATGGGGTATTGGAGGAATAGTCCCGCTTCAAGTTTTTTGAAAAACTATAGTCCGTGGTATTTTCAAGGTGTCTTCTAGTTGCCCAAAGGAAGGTCAGGTGATAGCTTAGGGACGGGGACCTGCGCTGCCCCCAAGTGGCTTGCACAAAATCTTGCTCGTATAATTTCAGGTAGTTCCTTTTCGCATAAAGCGAGTAGGCTGCATTGACTTGTTCTTGGATTGGATCCTCAGGATTGAATTGATACGCAAACCTGCCTCCCGATACCCCCCAGTTAACTCCGGAGTTAGGTTTATTGATGGATCTCCGAATCCCTACTTTGCCATACCATTGTTCACTCGAAAATCCATAGCGGAATTCAGGATCAATCCGAAACACCTTTCGCACCCTGCTGACGGAATCTGGCAGTTTTATTTCTTTTACCTTACGGAAATAAAATCCAAGTCCAAGCTTGTATCCTTCGACGGTATTGAAGGAAAATTTTGTCAAGTTCACAGGGAAGCCAACCGATTTGCCTTTACCGAAACTGTAGCTACCCCCAAGGATTAGGTCCTGGGGCTTGAATTTGGTCCTTGCTTTTTTTGCGATAGAATCCACTTCGCTTTTCTTAGCCGCTTCGATAATAGCCAAGCTATCGTCACGCTTGTAGCCTTCGATCTCCTTCAAACTTAATGGAACAGGTCGGATGCTGTCCCAGTAGGCAAGGTCACGTTTCCGGGCGAGAGTATCCACCTCATAGTTTCGTTCGGATACCACCCCTTTTTTCTCTTCCTCTTGCCGCTCCTTATATACTTCTTTCTCGTATTGATTTAGGAGTTTGCGGTACTCTTTCTGTGTTTTTGGCTGTTCGCTAGCCAGCTGCTCGAGGGAGGACACCGATTTTGAAAATTTCTGAGTGTTTAGGGGCGCTTCTTGGATTTTCTCATCCACCAGTTCTGGCTTATGCGTAAGGTCAGGATTCAACTTGATGTCGTAATCTCGCGTAGATACCAAGTAATGGAACTGTCCTGCGAAGCCAAATACCTTGCCCCCAAAGGTATACTTCTGGGTCAAGGGCATCCAAACATTTGGAGCAATGGGTGCATAGTTTTGTCTGACTAGCACTTGAAACCCCAACACTGAGGTTTTCAAGTCTAGGCTATGAATAGCCCACAAATCGTCAATAATGTAGATAAAGCCCTCAAAAACCCGCTCACCGCGAGATCTCGGCGTAACCTTTATCTTATTTACCAATACATCTTGATCAAAGAAACTCCCTTGGAAGGTGAATTGGTAGTAGAGGAATGCTGACTTAGAAAGAGGGGAAACCACCTCATTCACTTGATCTTGGTAAAAAGACGTTTGGATGTAAGGAGCTGGAGAAGTGCCTTGATTTTCTCCGTTGGTACGGATGGAAATCACTTTCTCTTCTATTTTATTGGGTAGGGTGAAGGTAATCCGTGAGACCGCCTCAGAGGTATAGGCTTCATTGAGTTTAAGCCCTTCTTCGGCTAGCTTCTTTTTTAAAAAAAAGGGAGCGTCAGTCAACTGCCCAGACCCTTTGAGATACACCGTCATCGCATAGCGCTGAAGCTGAAGTCGGTGGTAGGTAGACTTGGCGATTGCCTTTCTCATGACGGTCAGGGCAGGGTCTTCCGCGCCTGATTTGACCTCTACTTGGCTCAAATTAATGAGTTGAGGTTCTAATGAAAAGTCTACTATTACCCAATCGGACTTAATCTCAACGGTAAGGATTTGAGAGGCATAGCCCAAGTGTTGCACCACCACATCGTAAAGTCCTGGGGAAAGTTTGAATTCATATTCTCCATTTTCATTGGTAGGTACACCATCTTGAAGATTACGAATGTATACGGATGCAAAGGGAAGGGCTTCCCCTTCTTGAGTAGTAACGGCACCCTTAATTCCTTGACCTTGGACTAAGTGGAAAGAGCTTAAAAAAAGTAGTACTAGGGATAAGAAATATTTTCTGCGCATAGCCTAATTTGTCCCTGAAAGGTACGGATGCAAAATGGAACGATAGAATAGAGTAAGAAGTTTTAACAAATGAAAAATGTGAGGATCCGTATTGAAAAGGGGGCTCAACATGCCTATTTACCTTCTCAACTGCTGACGGTCAACGGCCCAAAGTTTACTTAAAAGGACTTCAAAACTTATATTCCTTCGTGAATGCTGAAAAAGTAAATAGTCACCAGAGGAAATACGTAGGGGATCTGAATTGCAGCATCTTGACCTCGCAAAAAGTGAAGCTCTAGCGATTTTTGGATATAGTGAAAACTTCCAAACTTGAGTTATTCTTTGCAACTACCAACCATTTGCTGGTTCCTACAGTGAGCTCTTTAATTTTCTTTACATTGCCTCTTATTTTCATTGGGCTTTCCTTGAAAGTCTTGAAAGCTCCAGTTGCATCACCTTTGAGGATAAGACCCCAATTTCCCTGATAAGAACCAAAAAAAGAGGCAACTTCAGTCGTATTCCCTCCTAAAATGAGGTCCAAATATCCATCTTGATCGATATCTTCAATTGCAATATCCGCTATTGGTGAAAATTGCGCTTCAATGGGTAGTTCCTGAGAGATAAACTTTTTACCTTTTTGATTATAGAGCACCAAGGATCCAAATTGATAGGATGTCAAATACGGAGTCTCCTTGATTTGGAAATTGGCGAATATTTCATCCACAGTTTTACCTGCAAAATCATAGTAGCGGACAAATTCTTTTTTTAATCCAGGAATTTGCTTCACTAGTTCATCCTTGCTTGCTACCGTAAAATACTTCCCATCCACAGGATACGAGACGATTTGTTCAACGCTTCCGTTTTTATCAAAATCGGCCAGCATCATTTTTATGGGAAACTCCTTGGTAGGTTTCATTCTATGGTTTAACCCTAAATTGCCAACCACTACATCTGGGAATCCATCTTGATTAAAATCTTCTACAGCAATTGCATTCCACCAGCCATTCGTATTTTCCAATCCAAAGCTTGACGTTTCATCCACTAGCTTTCCGTTTTTGTTCAAGAAAATAGTGAGCGGCATCCATTCTCCAATAACAATCAAATCAAGGTTTCCATCTGCATCAATATCTGTCCAAGCAGCATCCTTAACCATCCCTACGTGTGCCAATTCTGGGGCAACTTGATTGGTAATATCTTGGTATCGATTATTTCCTAAGTTTTTTAACAAATAACTCCTAGGAATTTGCCCATATTTTCCAGCAACATTCCTTCCTCCAACCATCAAATCTTCTAATCCATCCTGATCAAAATCATGTGCTAGAATTACCGATACCTGTGCGTTTTTCTCCAAGGGAAGGTTGATATACTCATGAAACTCTCCTCTTCCGTTATTCAAATAAATTTTGGACTGTCCGTCTTCATCACTCGAATTCACCGCATTCCCCCCTCTTCCAATTACGAGATCTAGAAAACCATCTTGATTGCTGTCAAAGAAAATAGCTTCGGTATCTTCAAATGGGGCATCCTTTTCAAAAATTATTTGCTTCGACTTTTCAAATTTTCCTTCCTTGATTTGGATAAATAAAGTCCCTGCTTGTCCTGCTGCCCCTCCTACATAAAGATCCTCTCTCCCATCACCAGTTACATCTCCTATTGCCAAGGCTGGCCCTTCGTGCGAAAGCCTGTGAGGAAGGAGTGATTCATGATTGAAATCATTGAAATTATCTTCATAATGTTCAAAATCCAATCCAGAAAAACTATTTTCAACCACTTTCAAGTATGATGCTTTCGCTTGAGGTAAAAAACTAGGGATCGCTTTCGCCTCTGACTCGTCCACTGTAAGGGTTTGGTTGACCTGGACGTTTGTAAATTTTTCAACTTTCCCACTTGGCCAACTAATTTTAAGAGAATCTAAACGAGTTATTTCCCCAAGTCCTAGGTGAATCTCCGGAGCTGTTGAAGATTGAAAACCACGACTTGTGAAGTTTTCTTGACTAATTTGTCCCTTATTCCCAAAGGCTTCAACCCGACTCCCAATCCCAAATTTATTCCCATTAAGGCCCTTGAATCTAATTTTTAAAAATTTGTTTTTTGATTGATCCAGTTGTTGCGCTTGCTGATTCTCTAATATTTCTGCTGAAGCGTTGATGTTATTGATAATTAAATCTAAATCCCCATCATTATCTAAATCAGCATAAGCAGAGCCATTACTATAGGATTCTTGGTTCAAATTTAATTCATTAGCCAAATTCTCAAACTTAATTCCACCCTGATTGATGAAGGCATAATTTTTTCTTAAATTATGTGGAAGGAATTCAACAAAATCTCTAAAATCGTACCTTCCTTTTTCTTGAATGATTCCTTTTACTTTATCCTGGTCTGCAATAAAATCAATAAAATCAGAATCTGTAATATCATGATACACACCATTACTTACAAAAATATCCTTAAAACCATC
>JALRIY010000068.1 GCA_023255285.1 Algoriphagus sp. | reverse complement strand
TATTAACGCATTTTTCCAAGCCAAGGTCAACCCAACCCACCAAGCCTTTAAATCCTTCACATGATGGATAAGCAAGACTTCAGGACGAGTTCTAGTAAATAAAGTGGCATCTGCCGTGCTTAACTTGGTTTCATCGGCAAGTATCTTCTTCAAATTCGAGAGAAATGCCAAGGGGGATAAATCTGAAACCGCAGTAGCAGTGATGTCTAGATAGGCTAATTCAGTTAATTCAGCCAAACTGGAAAGGTCTTCACAATTTGTTTCAGAAAGGTCCAACTCTACTAAGGATTTTAGCCTAGCAAGAACTGAAAAATTTAAGATGAAATTTCTACTCAAAGACAACCTAGTCAACTTACCCAACTCCGTAATATTACCCATGTTGTTGAATCCACTACCCCGTAAATACAACTGTTGAAGCTCTTTGAATTCATTTAAAACTGAAAAATTTTGAATTGGAGTATTATCTGCTTTAAAATAAATAAGGCTCTTTAAATTACTGAGTTCACTAATATCTTCAACTCCAGTGGCTGAAATATCTAAAGCCTTCAATCGATCGGAATACTTTATAAACTGAATTGCAGAGGTAGCAGTATTTGATAAATTCAATTCTTCCAAAAAAGTCACATTGGCAATGGGGCTTAAATCCACAATCCTTGTATGACTTATATCCAAAAATTTTAAATCCCTTAGCTCCGCAAGTGGCCTAAGATCCTTAATTAGCTGATTATTTGATAAGTTTAATGAGTCAATAGCTACAAATCGGTATAGATCACTCGGCGAAATACTATCGAGTTCACTGATCTGAAACCGAGTTTTAAAATAAGATTTCCAACCAATATCCAATCCTTTCCACCAGGCGTCAAGCTCCTCATCTCTACTTACCTTGGTGGTGTAAATACTTGCAATTTTAAGATCTTGCGATTTTTCATCTACGTTTACTTCAATAAAACGAGGTTGGGTTGTCGATACCTTTTCACCAGTTATACCGATAGCAGTTAATGAACGATCCAAAGACACCAAGAAGAAGATTTCCCCATTTTCTTTTTGGGTAGGTTTGATTTCTCGGATTTTAAATTTGAAGGCAACACTTTTATAAAAAAATTCAATGTCCTTAAGGTAAGCCGGAACATCTTTGTTGGTCACTACTTTGCGGTCCACTATTAAATCGTCTTCAATTTGAACCTTTCCGTCCCGAAAAATCTTTAAATAGCTTTCCCGAATGATGACGTCCTTGTCCCTTGCAGAGGATTGTGCATCACCAAGAGTGTTTAATAAAAATTCCAAAAAACGAACTTGATCCTCAACCTTAACTGACAACTCAGCTAATTGCTCCTTGGAATACCCTTTTATCGATTGTCCTAGAACAGGAAGTGAAAACAAAAAAAAGGAAGTAATGAAAAGAGCTAACTTAATCCTGGTCATAAATATAACGCATTAAAGTCTCCTTATCCCCGGGGCCTAAACGCATCAAATTAGAGATCAACCACCCCGTATTGTACCCCGGTCTATTGAATTGATTTACTTCAAAATACCAGCCACCTATCTGGAAAAAATGAAATTTCAACCCCAAAACAGTTTCAAACTTTAAATTATTTTGCTTCATTTCATAGAGAAAAATGGCTAAATAATCTGGATTGTAGGTCGTTGGTGTAAAGGACTCAGGACTTTCAGAATCCTGAAATGCCCTTCTCATATTCATAAATCCCAATTCATGACTCAATGGATGAAGAAAATCCTTGGAGGCTCCTGTAGGCTTATTAAATAGATTTTTAAATGGGGCAAAAATTACTTGGTCAATCACCCATTCATAGCCCAAACCTTCAGGCTGAATCTTCATGATAAAGGTTACATTCTCCCTTTTTCCTTTGTATAAAAAAACAGCATCTACTTCTGCCAACCATCCAGGCTTTTGAAACACCAAGTATTGAGGGTAGTTTGGAGAAAGCAAGGTGCTTAGAAATTCACTTTTTAAGGAAGAACTAATGGAGGAAGTTTGATTATCGAAAAGGATGGAAACAAACCCTTTTCTCAAATTTTCATTTTGATAAAGTGAATCCCCAGGGTAAAATCGAGACGTGCCATCGATAGATTCCTCCCCATTGAACCGTCTAAAAAATTGATTCATTTGTTTGGTGGAGGCGGCAAATCGTCCATCATCTTGTAGTGTCCCGGGGCTACCAAGACCTTGCCCCGAGACACTAGAGATGGTGGTAATAAAAAAAGCAAAAATCAGTATGCTTTCTCTCATGCGGAAGTTTCAGTCACTCGAACATCACCCAACATCACATCCCAAAATTCGATGGTTCGGCCGGCAATTTGAGTTTGCTTCTTCTCTACGTAAATGGTGATATCTTTTTTAGTGGTATCCTTGTAATTCATTCCAGTTTCAATAGAGGTCCCTTCAAATCGCTGGTAAACAGTGATTACACCAACATATCGTCCATCTGGTTGACGCTCTAAATCAGAAACGTACTGAATATCGTACCAAGTGATGTTTACTTTGTCATAATTCAAAGCCATCAAACGCTCAAAATATCTTCTTACCTTGTAATAGGCGATCTCGTTTGTATTGATAGAAGAAACTCCCATTTCTGCTCCCGTAGCAAAAAGCTCCTCGGCACGATCCATCACACGATTTGCCTCCGAAAATTGAGTCTCCTTATTGCCAATGATTGAAATGTACTTCGATAAGTCTTTAACTTTCTCTAAGGCAAGAGAGTCGATCGCTTGTTTTCGCTTAGGGCTTATGTTATCCTGAGAAAAAGCCACTGAAGTAGTAGCCAAGAAAATTACCAGGAAAAAAACTATATAATTTTTCATATATTTTTGATTTTCAAATAGTTAATTACTTTCTTCTTAACTCTAATTCTGTTACTTTTCCTCCAGCTCCCAATCGAATATCAGAAATATAGTTTAAATTTTTCTTGGTATCCTTGAGGTATTCTGCGTATTTCTTAATGGTAGTGGGCTCATCGTAGTCCTTTACCCCAGCTTCTTCATGAATGACAATAAAAACAGGAACCTCCTGGTTGGCAAACAAGCCCAACACTTCTTGTATCGTCTGGTTAGCAGCGGTGGAATTAGCCGAACTTGCAATGGCATTAAATTGGGATTCTAAACGTTCTACTGCTACTTCTTCTGCGGATTTAGCAATTGGCGCAGGCGCAGGTGCAGGAGCTGCTACTTCTTCTATTGCTACCGGTGTAGGAGCTGCTTCAACTACCTTTTTTTTGCTTTTACATGCGCCCATAGCCATTATTACTAGAACGGCCAGCAACAGAGACTTCCTTACGGAAAGCGAGAACAAAGACTGCTTCATCATGGATTATTGGATTTTTATTGTTTGTTTTTACTTGATTCCTATTCAATCACTATGCAAAGTAACTAAAACATTTACGTCTTTTTCATTCCTTGGGTTAGCATGAAGTTTTTTTTTTTGAATGGAAGAAATTTGTGATTTGAATATCCGACATCTTTCTAATTGTTAAAAAAAATACCACTGCGCCAACAGACCACAGCTCATCAAAATGAACTTCATACCTCATTTTCCTTTGGTTACTGATGCCAAAGCATGTAATCAGAATTCATGAATAAATATCCTGAAATCACAGTTAATTAGTGAAATAAGAATTCAAAAGCTGATTCATTCTTACAATCGGCCATCAATCAACGTAGGATCTAGCATTCCTTTGACATCGTAAATAACTTGATTTGGATTTTTTTCAAGATACAAGGATTTAAATTCATGGTGGGCAACAGCCAAAATAACTGCTGAATAGCTAGCGATACTAGGTGGAGTGGGGCCTGAAAAAATTTTGAGGCCATATTCTTCTTCCACTTCAGCCTCACTTGCCCAAGGGTCATACACTTCCACAGCCATATCAAAAGTCCGCAACTCGTGGTAAATATCAATTACTCGTGTATTTCTGACATCTGGGCAGTTTTCCTTAAAAGTAAATCCTAAAATTAAAACTTTCGCATCGAGTACTTTAATATCTTTTCGCATCATCAATTTGATGATTTCAGTCGCTACAAACTTACCCATGCTGTCATTTACACGACGACCAGCTAATATAATTTCTGGGTGGTATCCTACTTCTTGTGCTTTTTGAGCCAGATAAAATGGATCTACACCTATGCAATGCCCACCAACTAAACCTGGTTTGAACTTTAAAAAATTCCATTTGGTACCAGCTGCTTCCAATACCTCCTGGGTATCAATTCCCAAAAGATTGAAAATCTTGGCCAATTCATTTACAAATGCAATATTGATGTCCCGCTGGGAGTTTTCAATTACCTTGGAAGCTTCGGCAACTTTAATTGAAGTTGCTTTGTAGGTCCCAGCGGTAATAATGCTCCTGTACAAGGCATCTACAAAATTTGCAATTTCTGGGGTACTGCCAGAAGTAACTTTTACAATCTGTGCTACGGTGTGAACCTTATCCCCAGGGTTGATACGCTCTGGAGAATAGCCTGCATAAAAATCAACATTAAACTTTAATCCAGAAACCTTTTCCAATACTGGTACACAATCATCCTCCGTTACTCCAGGATATACGGTAGATTCATAAATGACCACATCCCCCTGCTTTAAATACTTGCCAATATTTTCAGAAGCCTTTAATAAAGGAATGAGTATAGGTCGATTGTGCTTATCAGTAGGAGTTGGTACCGTCACAATAAATACGGTGCACGCTTCCAATGAATTGGAATCAAAGCTTGGAAATAAGCCCGATTGACCCACCTGAGGATTGGAAGTGACCAAAACAGAAGCAAGGTCAGCATCGGATACTTCTAAGGTGGTATCGTGTCCTGAAACCAGCTCCACTACCCTCTTTTGGTTGATATCAAATCCAATAACTGGATATTTTTTTGAAAATTCAACTGCCAATGGAAGGCCAACATAGCCAAGTCCGATTACTGCAATTTTTACTTCTTGTAGTGGCTTCACTCGCTTTTAGTTTATTCTGTAACAGCTAGTCAAACTAGCTAAAGATTTGAATACAATTAGAAATTCAGTAAAAATGGAAATTAACTATTCATTTTCCTGAACCTGAAAACTTAATTTGCAGGCTTCCCAATCCCTTGAAATCGAAAACCTAACTTTTCCATTTGCTCCACATCTAAAATATTTCTCCCATCAAAAAGGGTAGCTGGTTGCCTCATCAGCGAATAGATTTGCTTCCAATCCAAAACCACGAATTCATCCCACTCCGTCAAAATAGCTACTGCCGCTGCATCTGCACAGGCCTTGTAGGCAGAGTCAACCACCGAAACCAACTTCCTGTTTTCTTCACTGGAACGCGTTCCCAAAAAGTCCAAATCTGCATAAATTTTTTCTTTGGATACCTTGGGGTCGTATACCACAACATGTGCACATTCATCAAGTAAGTAATCTGCCACATAGATGGCAGCAGATTCTCGGGTATCATTGGTGTCTTTTTTGAAAGCCCAGCCTAGAAAAGCAATTTTTTTACCATTGACGGTATTGTACAGACTTTTTATGATTTGCTTGGCAAATCTTTCGGTTTGGTGATCATTGATTCGAATTACTTGTTCCCAATAATCAGCCACGGCATGAAGTTGGTAACTTCTACAAATGTAAACCAGGTTTAAAATATCCTTTTTGAAGCAAGAACCACCAAAGCCTACAGAGGCCTTTAAGAACTTTGGCCCTATTCGTGCATCCATTCCAATTGCTTTAGCAACCTCCTCTACATCTGCTCCTGTCATCTCACACAATTCAGAAATCGAGTTGATGGAGGAAACACGCTGGGCCAAAAATGCATTAGCGGTTAACTTACTTAATTCGGAAGACCACAAATTGGTGGTTAAAATCTTTTCTTCCGGAACCCAAGCTCCATAAATAGTAGCTAGTGCATGAATAGCAGCCTTACCCTCACTACTCTGATCACCACCGATCAACACACGATCGGGATTCAATAAGTCTTCTACCGCAGTTCCTTCTGCCAAAAATTCTGGATTAGATAGTACTTGAAAAGAAATTTTACTTGGTGAATTGTGCAAAATATCCTTGATGGCTTGAGCAGTACGAACCGGTAAAGTAGATTTTTCTACTACAATTTTCGGGGTAGTGGCTACCTCAGCAATCTGTCGCGCACAAAGCTCAACCCACTTTAAATCCGCGGCCATTCCCTTCCCTTCCCCATAGGTTTTGGTAGGCGTATTTACCGAAATAAAAACCATGTCTGCCTCCTGAATACCTTTACTCACCTCCTTTGAAAAAAATAAATTTCTTCCTCTAGCTTCTGCAACCACCTCTGCCAGTCCCGGCTCATAGATTGGCAACTGTGCTAAATCTTCTTGGTTCCAAGCATCAATTCGAGCAGCATTGGCGTCAACCACCACCACTCGAATGTCTGGACATTTGAGTGCCAATACCGCCATGGTAGGACCTCCCACATAACCGGCACCAATGCAACAAATATTTTTAATTTTTAACATCGTATAGGTCTATTCGATTCACTTAAAAAATAAAGAGGAGCTCATTTAAACTATTCCACTTTTTAATTTCACAAATAACGGAAGGAATTGCTGTTTTTTATCAGATTAACAAGAATTTGTAGCTAGCCTGTCCCATGAAACTAGCTATTCTATCTTTTTAGTTCAACTTCTTACTAACCAATTGCTAGCTAATACCGCAAATTCAAGATTTTTTTTTAACTTTTTCACATTAACAGTGAAACCCATGACTTATCCAAGCCTAATTCGAGGGCTTATTTGGACTTTGAGCCTTGCCAGCTTAGGGAGTTGCGCCCAAAATGCTGTCGCCCCACCTGAATTACAAGGAGGGGAGCAAATCAGTTACAACTTCCACATACGGCCCATTCTTTCTGATAAATGCTTTGCATGCCACGGCCCTGATGCGAATAAGCGAGAAGCAAAACTCCGCCTAGATACCGAAGAAGGAGCATTTGCTGCTTTGAAAGATAGCCCAGGGCGATTTGCCTTAGTCAAGGGCAAGCCACTCAGCTCAGAAGTTTATCACCGAATCACTAGCGCTGATCCAGGGTTAATTATGCCTCCACCTGAATCCAACTTAACCCTCACAGAATCCGAAATTAAACTCATCACAAAATGGATCGAACAAGGAGCTCACTACGAACCGCACTGGGCCTTTACTCGGGTAGAAAAGCCAAAAGTACCTGCAGGTAATTGGGGGACCAATGAGATTGATCGCTTTGTAGCATCCAAAATGAAAAACAAGGGACTGGAACCTAATCCAGAGGCTAATTCCTACAAACTCATCAAGCGTGCAAGTTTGGATCTTACCGGACTTCCCCCTACGCTCGAAATTCTAGAAAAATATGCAGGATTTAAAGGAGAAAACACCTACGATAAATTACTAGATCAATTACTCAGTAGCCCCTCATACGGGGAAAAAATGGCTATTCTCTGGTTAGACATCTCTCGCTACTCTGATAGTTACGGCTACCAAGACGACAATATCAGATCTCAATGGCCCTACCGAGATTGGATTATTCATGCCTTCAATAAAAATCTGCGCTACGATCAATTTTTGACCTGGCAACTTGCAGGAGACCTACTCCCTAATCCCACCAAAGAGCAACTTTTGGCCACTGCTTTCAATAGAAATCACAAATACACAGAAGAAGGTGGAATCATTGAAGAAGAGTACCGAGTGGAATACGTACTTGACAAAACGAATACGTTCAGCAAAGGAATTTTAGGAATCACCATGGAATGTGCACAATGTCATGACCACAAATACGATCCTGTCTCCCAGAAAGAATATTACCAACTTTATGCTTTTTTCAACAATTCGCAAGAGAAGGGCTTTGAAGGAGATGTAAGTGTTTCAAAGCCAGCAAAAACTCCCATCCTTTGGATTGAACGAAACGACCTAGACGGCATACTCAGTTTTATCAATCACACCGATTCCAGCAAGTTAAGCGTGTCGGTGATGGGTGAATTGGAACAAAAACGGACTACTTATATCCTAAACAGAGGCGCTTACGACTCCCCTACATTGCCTGTAGAGTCCTCCACCCCTAACTCAATATTACCCTTCCCCACTACTTTTGAAAAAAATCGATTGGGATTAGCCAAATGGACAACGCATCGAGACAATCCATTAACAGCACGTGTTTTTGTCAACCTTGTCTGGCAAGAGATTTTTGGTAGGGGGATCGTCAAATCCGCAGGGGACTTTGGCATGCAAGGGGATCTCCCTACACATCCAGAACTATTAAACTGGTTGGCAGCTGACTTCATGGAAAAAGGATGGGATATGAAAGCACTGTTGAAAAAAATCCTACTATCCTCCACCTACAGGCAATCGGCCAATATTTCCTCCAAACACTTGGAAGTTGACCCGGACAACCTTTACTTGGCTCGGGCTCCTCGACTGCGCCTACCTGCAGAGAATATTCAGGACTTGGTCCTTGCTTCGAGCGGTTTACTGGTCGGAGAAATTGGAGGACCTAGTGTCAAGCCGTACCAGCCTTCCGGTCTCTGGGAAGCAGCTACCTCAGGACGCGGAGTCCTAGCCAACTACCAACAGGATACAGGAAATAAATTGTACCGCAGAGGGATTTACAACTTTATCAAACTGACTGTCCCTCCACCAAAAGCGATTATTTTCGACTCAAGCAACAGGGATCGTTGTGAAGTATCTAGAAATAGAACCAACACCCCACTTCAAGCCCTTGCAATGATGAATGATCCCATGGTACTAGAGGCTTCTCGTGTTTTGGCAATCAAGCTTTCAGAGAAATACAGCAGCCCAGATAAAGCCATTACCGAAGCTTTCAAACGAATTGTGTGCAGAGAATTAAAGCCGGAAGAAAATGAATTGCTCCAGAATTACTTCAGCGATGAGCTTCAACACTTTCAAACAAATCCAAAAGATGCTTCAGTAATCTTGGATGTGGGAGAATTCCCCATCCATCCACAAGCAATTACCCCTCAAAATGCAGCGCTCATGCAGGTCATAGTTAGCTTATACAATTTGGAGGAAACCATTACCAAAAGTTGATATGGAAAAAGAATTTTTAGAACAAGGACTCAACCACAACAGAAGGAAATTTCTTTCTCGCTTGAGTTTGGGGGTAGGCAGCGTAGCCTTGGGCTCTTTATTGATTCCAGATCTTTTTTCCGGCAAGAAAGAGGCAGAAGAATCCTTGATGCGCTCCTTGCCACACTTCGCTCCCAAAGCAAAACGAATCATTTACCTCTTCCAAAATGGTGCTCCTTCCCAGTTGGAAACTTTTGACTACAAGCCCCAACTCATCAAAAGTTTTGGGCAAGAACTCCCGGAATCCATTCGAATGGGTCAGCGCCTAACTGGAATGACCGCCGGACAAAGTTCCTTCCCATTAGTAGGCTCCTATTTTGACTTTAACCAATATGGCCAGAGCCGTGCTTGGATTTCATCTCTTTTTCCTCATCTTTCAACGGTAGTCGATGACTTATGCATTGTCAAATCCATGCATACCGAGGCCATAAACCATGATCCAGCATTGACCTTTTTCCAAACTGGAGCACAGGTAGGCAACAGACCAAGTATGGGTTCTTGGTTGAGCTATGGACTTGGTAGTGAGAATGAAAACCTACCCGCCTTTTGTGTGCTGCTCAGCCGAGGAAAAGGAAATGGGCAAGGAGTTTATTCAAAATTATGGTCCAGCGGCTTCTTGGATGCACGGCACCAAGGGGTACAATTTTCAAATTCTGAAGATCCTGTGCTTTACCTTTCCGATGCCGAGGGCATAAGCAAAAATCAGCGAAGGAGAATGCTAGATCAATTGGCGGCCATGAATGATCTCAGCTACCAGGAATTCAATGACCCACAGATTACCACGAAGGTACAGCAATACGAAATGGCCTTCCGAATGCAAACGGCAGTACCCGAAATTACGGATGTGAGCAAAGAGCCAGATTCAGTGGTCAAATTATACGGGCCAGATTGCTTGGTCCCTGGTACTTATGCGGCCAATTGCCTTCTTGCACGCAAACTTTCTGAAAACGGAGTACGCTTTGTGCAACTTTATCACCAAGGATGGGATACACACGACAACCTTCCTAACCAGATGATTGGTCAAGCAAAAGATGTAGATCAAGCATCGGCTGCACTTATTACCGACTTGAAGCAACGTGGGCTACTAGACGAAACCTTAGTAATATGGGGTGGGGAATTTGGTAGAACCAACTACTGCCAGGGTAAA
>JALRIY010000067.1 GCA_023255285.1 Algoriphagus sp. | reverse complement strand
CTTCTACCAGCGGAAGGAGATCAAGGACTTGATGGCATACCTCCGCTTTGCCGTTAACCCAGCAGATGAAGAAGCCTTCAAGCGCATCATCAACTACCCAAAAAGAGGAATTGGAGATACTTCGGTCGAAAAAATCCTTGTTTCGGCCTACGAACACGACATTCCTCTTTGGGATGTGGTGCAAAACTCACACAGCTTCTTAGGTGGAAGAGCAGGAGTATCTGTAGACGATTTCTCGACCATGATCAAAGCATTTCAAATCGAAATCGAACGAAAAGATGCTTTTGAAGCCGCGAGTTCGGTGGCCAAACAGAGTGGATTGCTTCGGGAGCTTTATGAAGATAAGACCATTGAAGGCCTAAGTCGCTACGAAAACGTGCAAGAGTTACTCAATGCCATCAAAGAGTATGTGGACAACCCCGAAAATGAGGATAAAAGCTTGGGCGCTTTTCTCCAGGAAATCGCCTTACTTACCGATAATGATCAAGACAAAAGCCAAACCGATGCCATCACCTTGATGACCATCCACGCTTCCAAAGGCCTGGAATTTAAGCAAGTGTTTGTCGTCGGTATGGAAGAAGACCTTTTTCCCTCCCAAATGATGATGCAAAGTCGAGAAGACTTGGAAGAGGAACGAAGGCTATTTTATGTGGCCTCGACACGTGCCATGGAAAAACTATACCTGAGCTATGCGCTTACCCGCTACCGATTTGGCCGTCTACTAAATTGCGAACCCAGCCGATTTTTGGAGGAGGTCAATCCGGCCATGCTCAAGGTAAATAAGCGTGTTTCAGCAACCCGTGACTTTCCTGGCGCCTTTCGAAAAGACGGACCTCCAGGTGGGACTGGATTTATTGGTATCAGAAAGCAAGCAGAATCTCGCTTACCAACTGCCATGAATGTGCATACACCCAGTCCAGACTTCAAGCCCAGCAATACAAATGGACTAAAAGAAGGGCAATTGGTGGAGCACCCTAAATTTGGCTTTGGTAAGGTTCAAAAAATTGAAACCGAAGGACTTAACAAAAAAGCAAGCATTCAATTTGAACATTTTGGGGAGAAAACTTTATTGCTTAGCTTTGCCAAGCTCAGAATCATAGACTAATCACCTACACTTCAACCTACGGTGATTTTTTGTTTGCTTTTAACAGGCAAAAATCAAAAGAAGACATGGAGCTTAAAGACACCGAAAAACAACAACTTATTTTGAAAGAATACGGAAAAAACATCCAACAACTGGTACAGCATGTGACTGGAATTGCTGATCGCGAGCGCCGCACACAAAGTGCCTACACCATTGTGGAAATCATCAAGCAGCTCAATCCAAGCCTCAAGCAGGAAAATGACCAAAAACTTTGGGACGATTTATACATCATGTCCAATTTTACCTTGGATATAGACGGACCTTTTCCCATGCCAGAGAAGGAGCTTCTAGGCAAAAAACCACAGCCGGTTGGCTACCCCAAAGGACAAATTAAATTCAAGCACTACGGGAGAAACATTGAAAAGCTAATTGAGAAAGCCATAGAAATCGAAAACGATGAAGAACAGGAAAATGCAATCATCTACATCGGGCAGCTCATGCGTAGCTTTCACTCCACTTGGAACCGAGATAATTTTGATGACGGAATCATCATAGATGATATCAAAACCCTCTCCAAAGGCAAACTCCACATTGACTTAGAGAAAGTTCGTGAGAATGCCCTCTTTGAATCCAATACCCGAAGAGACTTCAAAATTCCTCACCAAGAGGAGGAGCATTCTAAAAAGAAAAACAACCACGGAAAGAAATTCCGCCCAAGCCACAAAAAACGAAGATAAGCACATGGCGTCTTTTAGAGTCGAAGGTGGGCACCACCTCAAAGGAGAAATTATCCCTCAAGGTGCAAAAAATGAAGCATTACAAATTCTTTGTGCAGTTCTCCTAACTTCTGAGGAAGTAACCATCCACAAGGTTCCGAACATCCGAGACGTCAACAAGCTCATCGAGCTCCTCTCAGACATGGGAGTGAAAGTTCAAAAACTTGGCCCTGAGTCCTACACTTTTAAAGCAAATGAGGTTAACCTAGATTACCTAGAAACGGAAGACTTTCTTACCAAAGCTTCTGCTCTTCGTGGTTCAGTAATGATCTTAGGTCCTCTTTTGGCTCGCTTTGGTACGGGCAAGCTATCCAAACCAGGGGGGGATAAAATAGGCCGTAGGCGCATGGACACCCACTTCTTTGGCTTTCAAAAGTTGGGGGCCCAGTTCCACTACGATGCAAAAAACGAAATCTTCCACATCGATGGAAAAAACCTAAAAGGGAGCTACATGCTTTTGGACGAGGCCTCCGTAACAGGAACTGCCAACATCGTCATGGCAGCAGTAATGGCCGAGGGGAAGACTACCATATACAATGCAGCATGTGAACCCTACTTACAACAGCTTTGCGACATGCTCAACCGCATGGGTGCTCAGATCACTGGTGTAGGCTCCAACCTTCTCCATATTGAAGGGGTAAAGTCACTAGGTGGAACTACCCATACACTCCTTCCTGATATGATTGAGATTGGCTCTTTTATTGGAATGGCCGCCATGACTCAGTCGGAAATCACCATCAAAGATTGTCAAATCCACCGCTTAGGCATCATTCCAGAAACCTTCCGACGCATGGGTATCCAGTTGGAATTTAGAGGAGACGATATCTTTGTGCCTGCACAACAACACTACGAAATTGAAACCTTTATCGATGGCTCCATCCTTACTGTAGCGGATCAAATCTGGCCTGGGTTTACCCCTGACCTCTTGTCTATTATCTTGGTGACGGCCACTCAAGCGAAAGGAACCGTACTTGTGCACCAGAAAATGTTTGAATCCCGCTTATTCTTCGTGGATAAGCTAATCGATATGGGTGCACAGATCATCCTTTGTGATCCGCATCGAGCCACCGTGATTGGATTGGATCGAAAATACCCTCTTCGTGGGATTCGAATGACTTCTCCAGATATTCGTGCAGGGGTATCTCTACTGATTGCGGCCATGTCTGCCAATGGTACTTCAGTCATCGACAACATCGAACAAATCGACCGCGGTTACCAAAACATCGACGAGCGCCTCAATGCGCTGGGTGCCAAAATCACCCGAATTGAATAACTAAAACAAGATTTAATTTCAATCCCTTTGACTTTGCCAAAGGGATTTTTTATTTACATCAACATCCCCTATCCTTTTGCTGGATTTTTTTGGTAACTTTTTAGCCAATTCTTTAAACCCATTGCTTGTATGACCAAGAAAAAACTCCGCAGCCAGGAATGGTACGGCAGAACCGGCAAAGATGGATTCATCTACCGATCCTGGATGAAAAACCAAGGGCTTCCTCACCACCTTTTCACCGGCGAGAAGCCAGTTATCGGGATATGCAACACCTGGTCAGAACTCACCCCTTGCAATGCCCACTTCCGTGATTTGGCAGAAGCCCTGAAGCGCGGCATTTGGGAGGCAGGAGGATTTCCGTTGGAGTTTCCGGTGATGTCACTAGGCGAATGCTCGATCAAACCTACGGCCATGCTTTTTCGCAATCTAGCCTCTATGGACGTGGAAGAAAGTATCCGCGCCAACCCCATGGACGGAGTCATCCTAATGTGCGGCTGTGATAAGACTACCCCCTCCTTGGTAATGGGTGCAGCCTCAGTCAACCTTCCAACGCTCGTACTTTCCGGAGGCCCCATGCTAGCTGGTCGATTTAAAGGAAAAAAAATCGGCACCTCCGACATCTGGCGCTTTGCTGAGGACTTCAAGCTCGGCAAACTTTCCCAGGAAGAATTTTTCGAAGCCGAAGCGGCCATGTCCCGATCCGTAGGGCACTGTGCCCCTATGGGTACTGCCTCCACGATGGCAGCTATGGTAGAAGCACTTGGATTAGCACTCCCGGACAATGCCACCATCCCCGCTGCGGATTCCCGTCGTAAAGTAATGGCTCACTTGGCCGGCATGCGTATCGTAGAAATGGTTAAGGAAGACCTGACCATGGATAAGATTCTGACCCGAAAAGCCTTTGAAAATGCAATCATGGTCAATGCCGCTGTAGGAGGCTCAACCAATTTTATCCTTCATCTGATTGCGATTGCCAAACGAATCGGTGTACCCTTAGCCCTCTCTGACTTTGATGAATTTTCTTCTCGAATTCCACTCATTGCCAATGTGCAACCCTCTGGTGAGCATTGGGTAGAGGACTTATTCTATGCAGGTGGGCTACCTGCGGTAATGAAAGAGATCGAAAAGCACCTCCATACCGATGCCCTCACTGTCAATGGCAAGACCCTGGGCGAAAACATTACCAAATCCGAATGCTGGGATAGAAACCTGATCGGTACTTTTGAAAATCCTATCAAACCGGAATCTGGCATTGCCGTACTGAAGGGAAACCTTTGCCCCAATGGCGCCGTGCTGAAGCCTTCGGCTGCGACACCAAGCTTGCTGACGCATACCGGTAGAGCGGTGGTCTTTGAGGATATCGATGACTACAAAGCACGAGTAGACGATCCAAACCTGGACATTGATGAGACCTGCGTGATGGTACTCAAAAAAGTAGGTCCCAAAGGCTATCCCGGAATGCCCGAGGTGGGCAACATGGGGCTACCAAAAAAACTCTTGGAAAAGGGGGTCAAAGATATGGTTCGAATCTCAGATGGGCGCATGAGCGGCACAGGCTTTGGTACTGTAGTGCTTCACGTCTCTCCAGAATCAGCCATTGGTGGGCCGCTTGCATTGGTCCAAAATGGAGATTTGATTGCTTTGGATGTACCCAAGCGAAGCCTAAACCTGTTGATATCGGATGAGGAAATGGCAAGACGCCAAATAGAATTCCGCCCTAGCCCCCTCCCTTACGATCGGGGTTATGTCAACTTATTTTTGGACAAGGTCAACCAAGCCCACGAGGGAGTGGATTTTGATTTTCTCCAAGGAAGTTCCGGACCCGAAGTAAAAAGAGACTCACACTAATTTTTTAACTCGTAAGGAAATTCCAACCGAGCCTACACCTTTCAAACAAGTACCATGAAGAAGGTAGCAATCATCACTGGAGCAGGACAAGGCATTGGCTTAGCCATAGCTAGGAAATTAGTAGAAAACGGAACCCAGGTACTCCTTAACGATCGAGAAAAAAGCTTGACCCAAGAAGGAGTGGCTAGTCTCTCCCTCCTTAAAAAAGGTGCTATTATCGGCTGCTCAGGAGATGCTGCAGACCCAGAAGTCATTGAAGAACTCGTATCCCTTGCTCTCCAAAATTTTGGACACATCGACCAATTGGTTTGCAATGCAGGAATTACCCTTTTTGGGAATTTCCTCGATTACTCCCGAGAAGATTTTATGGAGGTAACTCGCGTCAACCAAGCCGGAACTTTTTTTCTTGCCCAGGCAGTAGCCCAGGCCATGAAAAAACAAGGTCAAGGAGGAGCGATGCTTTTCACCTCCTCGGTGACGGCGCACCAGAGTCATGAAAATCTGGCCGCCTATGCCATGAGTAAAGCAGCCATCGAAATGCTGGCCAAAAACCTCGTACTGGAACTCGCTCCACTAGGAATTCGCATCAACACCATTGCTCCAGGAGCGACCCTCACGGAGCGAACGACAGAGGATCCCAATTATGTAGATACCTGGTCCCGGCTTACCCCGTTAGCTCGTCCTGCATTCCCAGAAGACATTGCCGAGGCGGCATTTTTTCTCCTCTCAGACGCAGCAAGACACATCACTGGCCAATCCCTCATCATTGATGGGGGATGGACGGCCATAAGCCCCTCACCCTATGCCTAAGGTATTCCCACCTTTTACCCCTGCTCCAGCTCCTTGGTCCCTAAAAGGTGAGGGAATTATCCTCCTTTTTCGCTTCAAAGAAGGTTGGATAAAGAAAGCTGCCAACTTACCGGATCACTTAAAGCAAGAATTTAAAGGGGGCTTTGGTTACGTCATGCTCGTAAATTACCAGGAATCGCCCGTGGGACCTTACCGAGAACTTCTATTTATTCCTGGAAAATTTGGAAAAGAAAAATTACAAACCATCACCACCATCTTCGTAGACTCGGAGGAAAGTACGGCAAATGGACGGGCCAACTGGGCCATACCGAAGCAAACAGCCGACTTCCACTGGCAAAAAGAAAAAGGATTAGACAAGGTTGAAGTTTCCCTAAATGGAAAATTAGTATTCCGGGCTAGCATTCGCTTTGGAGGAATGTCGTTTCCGATAAGCACCGGATTCCTTCCCATTCGCCTGCGACAAGAACTAGCCGGGCAAGTGTTATTCACCCAGCCAGAAGGTAAGGGTTGGGGAAAACTGGCGCGTATTAAGGATCTAGAGGTAGATTCGCAACTTTTTCCTGACATCCGAGGAGTCAAACCCCTACTCGCCTTAAAGGTGAATCCCTTTACCCTTACTTTTCCCAAACCAAGTATCCCCGCATGAAGCCCTACAAAAAGGCACGTGTACTCGTGACTGGTGCCGGCTCAGGCATTGGATTGGAGTTGGTAAGGCAACTCTATCCACACACCAAAAACATTTTGGCAGTAGATTACCTTTCGGAAAACCTCGACCGCCTTAAGGAGGAATTTCCCGATATCGAAGGGCTAGTTCTGGCTGACTTACGTAAAAAAGAAGGAAATATAGCCATCCTCGATTGGATACAAAACCACTGGCAAGGAGTAGATTTCTGCTTTGCCAACGCAGGAAAGGCCTATTATGCCCCCGCTACTGAACAAGACTGGGCAAACATGGAACAACTCTTCCAGTTGAACGTGCACTCCCCCATCCAAATTGGATTGGCACTAAAAAAATTATTCCCTGGCCAGCCCCTAAGACACGTGATTACCTGTTCCGCCATCGCCTACTGGGCCATTCCAGGCTACAGCTTGTACAGCAGCACCAAGGCCGCGCTCCTTCAATGGGCCGATTGCCTCTGGGCTGAAGGAGATGGAGATTGGCTTACGCTAGTCTTCCCGATTGCCACTGCCACTGCATTCTTTGATGCTGCAGGACCCAATATTCCCCGTGCTTTTCCCATCCAACGTCCACGAGAGGTGGCAAAAAGCATACTTTCCGGTGCGGCAAAAGGTAAAAAGAAGATTTTCCCTTCGTTCCTATTTAAAAGTATACTCTTCCTCAACCGACTGCTTTTTGTGCTGCAACCATTGGCGACAGCTCTTGAATATCGAAAATTTAAAAACTGGGTTTCCAGAAAGGATTCCCAATAAAACAACTGCTATGAAAAAACTCCTATTCATCCCAATCCTTCTACTCTCCCTAGTTTTTGCTTGCCAGCAAAAGGAGACTCTTCCTGACACCCTACCCATGCAAGTGGCGAAAGCCTATGGTTTTGAAAATTTCGACAAAATAAAGGCCATTGGCTACACCTGGAATGTCCAACGAGACTCGGTAACTACAGTATCAAGAACCTGGAAGTGGAACATCCAAGACAGTACGGTATTCTATGCTGGTTCAGACACCAGCTTCACCTACAGCCAACTAGCGGATTCCCTGCCCAAGCAGGATGGCGCTTTCATCAACGATAAGTACTGGGCTCTAATGCCTTTTCAATTGGCTTGGGACAGTGGCTACACCTATGAAGTCCTTGAAAATGTAAGTAGTCCGATTCAGGGAATTCCTTCCACCAAACTAAGCATCTTGTATGGTGCCGAGGGCGGATACACTCCTGGAGATGCTTACGATTTGTACTTAGACGAAGCACATAAAATTCTTGAGTGGACCTTCCGCAGAGGAAATGGGGTTGAAGGAAGAACTTGGACCTGGGAGAAAGCCGCAAGTTTTGGCCCGATTCAACTCAGCTTGGAGCACAAGGATGCGGCAGGAAAGCGCTTCATCTGGCTATCTGATGTAACCGTCGAGTAAACCAACATGCTAAACTCCAAACGGATCTCCAATTTTTATATGATATGAAAAAATCTACCCCTCGTCGGCAATTCCTTCTACAATCGGGAGCTCTCCTTGGTGCAGGCCTCTTTGTGAATCCCTTTTCCATTTGGGCTAGCCCACTCCAAAAGTCCTGGACCGTAGGCGAGATCATAGACTTATTTATCTCCCAAGTGCCCAAGGCACCCTTTGCACAGACGGTGGACACGATCAAGATTGGCTCTAGGGATACCCTAGTCACTGGAATTGTCACCACCATGTTTCCCAGTATCGAGATCATCAAAAAGGCGGTTGAACTAAAGGCCAACCTCATTATCCCCCACGAACCTACCTTTTATTCAGGTCAGGACGAAACCGACTACCTGCAAAATGACCCTGTATTCCGTGGCAAATACGACCTACTGGCAAAGCATCGGCTCACCATCTGGAGAAATCACGACTATGTACACCGCATGCAAGACGATGGAGTGCGGATTGGAGTTGTAGAAGAACTGGGATGGAAGGACTACTATACCCCTGGAAGCCCGATTCTCCAAATTCCTTCAACCAACTTGAAAACAGTAATCGACCAAATCAAAACCCGAATGAAGGTACCCGCCATGCGCTATGTGGGGGACCTGAACCAACCGGTCTCCAAGGTACTATTACTCCCTGGGGCCGTGGGAGGGAAAACGCAAATTACCCGAATCCAGGAACACCGTCCTGATGTGCTGATTTGTGGAGAATCCAATGAGTGGGAAACTCCCGAATATGTCAAAACAGCCAATGAACTTGGTATGAAACTTTCCATGGTCGAGATCGGCCACTCGGCAAGTGAAGAAGGAGGCTCAGAATTTGTAAAAAACTGGCTGCAAACCCATGTTCCAGGCGTCCCTGTTTACCACATTCCTTCTGGCAATTCCCTGTCGGTTTACTAACTTTAAGGCATTCACAAACTCCCCGAATTCCCATACTATGAAACGCTTATTTTACACCCTCCTATTGATAACTACACCCCTCTTTTCTTTTGCCCAACAGCAACTGAGTAAGGAGGAGAAAAAATTGATCGATCGTATCGATAAAAACTACCAGGAGACCGTGCACCTCTTGGAGGAGGTCATCAACATCAATTCGGGTTCGCTCAATTTGGAGGGGGTACGAGAAGTGGGACGTGTTTTTGAGCGGGAATTTCAAAAAATCGGATTTCAAACCGAATGGGTAGACGTACCGGCAGAGGTGAAGCGTGCAGGGCATTTTGTTGCTACGCGTACAGGCAAAAAGGGTAAAAAACTCTTCTTAATCGGACACTTGGATACTGTATTTGAGAAGGACATGCCTTTTACTCCCTTTACATGGCTCAACGACAGCACCGCCACTGGCCAAGGTGCCAATGACATGAAAGGAGGGGATGTACTGGTACTCGCAAGCCTTAAGGCATTGCATGAGCTGGGACTTCTAGAGGACCGCACAATAACCGTTTATTTCAATGGCGATGAAGAAAGCACAGGAAATGCAAGCTTGTCTCGGAAAGACTTTATCGACCGTGCAAAACAACACGACATAGCCCTGGCTTATGAGACTGCTCAGGGTTTTGGTGGGGCTACAGTAGCCCGACGAGGAGCTTCCGGATGGATGCTTAAAACCAGCGGTAAGCAAGGCCATTCCAGCGGTGTATTTGGACAAAATGCAGGTTATGGAGCCATCTATGAAGCCGCTCGTATCCTGAATGAATTTCGCGAAGCCCTAGCAGGTGAACGCTACTTGACCTTTAATCCTGGCCAAATAATTGGGGGATCAGATGTGGCAATAAATCCAAATTCAGGAGCAGGCAGTTCACTTGGGAAAACAAACATTGTCGCCCGTGAGGCTATCGTCACTGGCGATTTACGGTTTTTGGGAGAAGCTCAAAAGGAAGGTGCGCGTACAAGAATGAAAGAAATCGTCGACCGAAACCTCCACCAAACTGATGCAGAAATCACCTTCTACGATTACATTCCTTCCATGGAGCCTAGTCCTGGAAATTATGCCTTGGCAGAAGTGCTAAGTCAAGTAAGTCAAGACCTAGGCTATGGTCCAGTAAAGCCAGGAGATCCTGGTAGCCGTGGCGCAGGAGATATTTCTTTTGTAGCCTCTTTTATGGATAGTTTGGACGGGCTAGGTGCTTCGGGTTCAGGTGCACATGCCCCAGGAGAGACCATCAACATGAAGCAATTTCCATCTTTGATTAAAAGAAACACCTTGCTCTTGTACCGATTGACCCGCTAAAAGAAATGAAAAAAGTTGCCGTCCTAGTTATTATGGCGCTCGCCCTGGTGTCTTGTAGTCGAAAACCCGAAGAACCTCAATCCATGAAACCAACTAAAATCGTCGTTTATCAAGTCTTTACACGACTTTTCGGAAATACGAACACGAGCAACATTCCTTGGGGTACGAAAGAGCAAAATGGGGTAGGTAAGTTTAACGATTTCACTGACCATGCCTTGGGGGAAATTAAAAACCTAGGGGTGACGCATATC
>JALRIY010000066.1 GCA_023255285.1 Algoriphagus sp. | reverse complement strand
GATTGGTTTTACCACCTAAGCTAGCCCCATTTCAGGTAGTGATTGTGCCAATTTATCGTGGCGAGGAAGAGTTGGCTCTGATTTCTGTGAAAGCAAATGAAATCATGGAAGATTTGCGAAAAGCAGGTATCAGTGTAAAATACGACGATAGAGATACGCAAAAGCCAGGTTGGAAGTTTGCAGAGTACGAATTGAAGGGGGTGCCTATTCGAATTGGTTTAGGTCCTCGAGATTTGGAAAATAAGACCTTAGAAATTGCAAGAAGGGATACATTAACGAAAGAATCTTTCCAATGGGAAGAGATGCCAATTGCTCAAAAAATCGGGAATCTCTTAGAGGAGATTCAGGAGCAGATATACCAAAGAGCATTTGATTTTAGAAAAGAAAATACCAGAGAGGTAAATTCTTGGGAGGAGTTTAAGGAAGTGTTGGAATCAAAGGCAGGGTTTTTGTCTGCGCATTGGGATGGTACCTCAGAAACGGAAGAAAAAATAAAAGAATTGACCAAAGCGACTATTCGATGCATCCCATTAGATCAAGTCCAAGAATCGGGGAATTGTATTTACAGTGGGCAACCTTCAGTGGGACGTGTGCTTTTTGCAAAGGCTTATTGATTTTCTTATTTAAAGAAAAATTTGACCCGGATTTTCCGGGTTTTTTTTCTTTTGAAGCAAGTATTCAGCAGATTCTAGTAGATTAGTGGCAGTTCAATAGAACTTGTATGGAATTATTCATTTTAAGTGCACTCTTGATAATAGGACTGGTTTTACTTCTGGTCGAGCTCCTATTTATCCCAGGGACCACGGTAGTAGGTGTTTTAGGATTTTTGGTTAGTGGGGCAGGACTTGTTTTTGCATTTCTGAATTTTGACTATACGCTTGCTCTTTGGATCACTGCCCTAGCCCTTACCTTAAATTTTGCAGCGGTAGGGTATGGTTTTAGTTCGGGGATTTGGAAAAAATTTTCCTTGAAATCTACCCAATCAGGAGGTATTTTCGAGGGAAGGATGACCGGACTAGAAGTAGGAATGAAAGGCATTGCTGTTTCCGATATAAAGCCTTATGGGAAAGCTTCTTTTGATGAAATGTGGGTAGAAGTGAAATCAGAATCTGGGTTTATTGAAGTCAAAAGCCCAGTGACGATTGTAAAAATTGAAAACAATAAAATCACTGTAAATTAGATAGTTATGTTAGAAGATAGTTCGTTATTTCTTTTGGTTGCTGCATTTGGAGGCCTCGTTTTACTCTTTGTTTTCCTGTATTTTGTTCCGGTCAATTTGTGGATCACGGCACAATTTTCAAATGTTCGGGTTGGAATTGGTGAATTGATTGGGATGCGAATCCGAAAAGTGCCACCAAGTTTGATTGTTAATTCCATGATTACGGCAACCAAGGCAGGTTTGCAATTAACCACCAATGATTTGGAAACTCACTTTTTGGCCGGGGGCAATGTTCCTTCTGTGATTAGAGCGTTGATTTCAGCAGACAAGGCCAATATCACCTTAACTTTCAAGCAGGCTACTGCCATTGATTTGGCAGGTAGAGATGTATTTGAGGCAGTACAAATTTCAGTTAATCCAAAAGTGATCAACACACCCAATGTGGCGGCAGTAGCGGCAGATGGGATTCAATTGGTTGCCAAAGCTAGAGTAACTGTCAGAGCTAACATTGCCCAGCTGGTGGGAGGAGCAGGGGAAGAAACGATTTTAGCAAGGGTAGGAGAAGGAATTGTAACTTCTATTGGATCTGCATCCAATCATAAGTCGGTGTTGGAGAATCCAGACAAAATCTCAAAGCTGGTGCTTTCCAGAGGCTTGGATGCAGGCACTGCTTTTGAAATTCTCTCCATTGACATTGCTGATATCGATGTAGGGGTAAATATTGGCGCCAAATTACAAATTGATCAAGCTTCCGCAGACTTGAAAGTGGCAGAGGCAAAGGCGGAAGAACGTCGGGCAATGGCTGTAGCTTTGGAACAAGAAATGAAGGCGAAAAATGTAGAAATGCGTGCTAAAGTGGTGGAAGCAGAGGCTGAAATTCCAAAGGCGATCGCTGAAGCCTTTCGTTCTGGCCAACTTGGAATAATGGATTATTACAAAATGGAGAATGTGAAATCAGATACCGCGATGCGTGATTCCATTGCCAATTCAGGCACTGAATCCAAAGATTCAGGACCATTGAAATCGTAAGATTTTACCTTGGTTTTTTTATTCTTTTGACGCTCAGGTTCAAAAAAAAATAATTTTCAGGTATCCCTTGACTGGGCACTGCCCAATACAATGAAAATAAATTTACTTCTAGTTCCCTTGGAAGCAGATAAAAAGGGAATAATTACGCGGAATGTGCAAAAAAGGGAGATTTTATTCTCCCTTTTTTCGTTTAGCAGGTACAGTAGCTTGGGGTAATTCAGGATCTTCAACTTGAATCAATCCTTTTGCAAATACTTTTTGTTCCTCCCAGTCTATGGCGACCTCAGAATAATTTAGTGAAAGAAAGGTATCCCCATTGGACCTCATTATTCCGGAAAGTTTGTTTTTTGTAACGATAAAAAAGTCTTTGTTTTCCACTTTAATTTGCTCAAATTCCAAAGGCAATATGAGATTTCCTGCAGCATTTAGAAGGCCTTTTTTGGTATTATTCGCTACTAGATAAACCCCTTCTTTCAAGCGTGAAATTTTATCCATTCCTTCGGGAAATGCGAGTTCTCCATTGGCTCGGATTAGGTAATTTTTACCAGCAGCTTCTGCAATAGCTAGTCCTTTGACAAATGAACCTATACTTTCCCATTTGGCTTCAGATAAGATTTTCCCTTCTGGATCTAACGTTCCCCAATAGTTATTTTCGCGAAAGGTTCCGATTTTTTCGGAGAAGATTCCAACTTCTTCAAACGTAGGGGGAATGACCCAAGCTCCGCTCTTGTTTACAAAGCCATATTTTCCATTTTTTAATGCAGGAAACAAACCTTCATTTCCCATTCCAATCCATTGTGCATCCGAATTTGGAGAAACAAGCCATTCAGATTTCCCATGAAGTCCTAATTTATTTTCGCGAAAATGAATATTAAACAAGTCAGCATCAATAAGTTGTACTGATTCCATCCCTACGGCATCTAGTAATATGCCTTCTTCTTCGAGCACACGTCTTAGTTTGCCATGTATGTATTCCAAGAGTAAGTCACCTTCTTTGGTGATTTGGTGGTAAGAATTGTACCTCACTTGGGCACTTTGATCGAACCCACGAATAAGGAGGTATTGATTTTCATCAAACCCAAAGTAATTATCCCCTTTTGTATGTTCCAATTGGTCGATGACCGGTTCCATTACGTATTCACCCGATTGGTTGATCAAACCGTAACCAGAAGCTTCCTTTGCGAGGAGAAAATTCCCTTTATTTTCCTTCAACGATTCATAGGGTTTTTCAGGATTAGCAGATAGTGGAAGAAAGTATTCTCCATCTTTTTTTAAAATTACTTGCCCATTCTGAGTTAGCAAGGCTTCTTCGGCGCTTCCTAGCCATTTTGATTTACCAGAAGATTTTTCAAATACCCAATAATCACTTCCTTTTCTAGCTAAAAGCCTGTTGGAGTAGGTTTGTATTTCTTCGTATTCAAGTGGAAGAGCAAGCTGTCCATATTCGTGAAAAGCACCGATTCCTTTCGGGCCTTTGACTAGTATCCAAGGTTTTTGGAACTGAAGTATTTTTTCACCTTGGAGATTTACCGAAGGTTTCAAATCTGGAGATAAGAGGAATAGACCATCTGTATTTGTGCCGATACAAACTGAATTGCCATAAAAGTCTAAATCTTGGTATTCTGCTTTGGTTTGTAGGTTGCCACTGAAATCATATACTTCCCAAGTTTGTCCAAAAGAAGGAGTGGCTATCAAAAGTACTGCTGCATAAATAGAATAAAATAAATTTTTCATGGCGTAGTAAAAAGAAGAAGTTCAAGAAGGTTCAGAGGTTTTGAGGAACCTCATAACGCGCACTTATTTATTTTTCTTGGCTCGATTTTTCCAAGTTAAAAAGATCGGTAATTAGTTCAATCATTTCGTCTGCTTTATCTCGCTGGCAAGCGGCTCGTAATTGAACTACTGGTGCTTTAAGTATTTTTTGCATCATACTTTTGGTGATTTTGTCAATCAGCCCATATTCTTTTTCTCCCACATTCTTGAGGTACCTACTCAATTCCTCTTGCCGTATTTGTTCAAGCGATTGCTTTAACTTTTGGATGGTGGGGGAGACGACCATTTCTTTTTGCCAAGTACCAAACTCCTCAATACTTTCTTCGAGTATACGTTCTACATCTGGAATGGCATCCAATCTATTTTGAAGGGCAGCTCCCGCTTTACTCCGGATGGTATCTACGTTGTAGAGGACGACACCAGGGAGTTCTTCTACTGAAGTTTCGATGCTTCTAGGCACTGAAAGGTCTATAAAGAGTTTGTAGCTAGGGATACTAAAGTCCGTTACTATTTTTTTTGTAATGAAGGGCTCTGGAAGTCGGATGGAGCTAACCACGACATCGGCTTCTTCCATAGCTGAAGTGCAAGCTTCAAAAGGAATGACTTCAAAGCCTAGTGGAAGGGCAATTCCTTCAGCTTTTGCTTGGGTACGGTTGGTGATTTTAACTTGAGCATTGGGTAAGTGGACCATGTTTCTAGCCACATCTTCTCCTATTTCTCCGACACCAATCAAGAGAATTCTGGGTTGAAAAATATTTTGAGTTAGACTTTCTATCAATTCGATAGTGGCGTAGGATAGGGAAGCTGCTCCATCGCGGAAGGCAGTCTCTTGTACCACACGTTTGTTGCTGAAGAAAATGGTATGCATCAAACGATGTAAAAAAGGACCTGCCATAGTCAGGTCTGAGGCCGTTTGATAAGCTCGTTTCACTTGATTGGAAATTTGAATATCTCCAACTACTTGGGCCTCTAGTCCCAGAGAAACGCGAAATAGGTGAGTAACTGCTTTCTTTTCCTCGTTAAGGATTTGAAAATAATTTAAGTAGGCAACTGGATCAGGTAACCCTCTTTCAATCCCAATTAATTTGATAAGTTCAACACTTAGATCGAGTTCATGGCTGTAGTATACCTCTGTCCGATTGCAGGTAGACAAGACGAGCGCATCCGTCACACCAAAAAAATCTTTCAGCTTTAACAAAAGCCGCTGTATTGCCTCCTCATCCAAGGAAATCAATTCCCGGATATGTACAGGGGCACTACGGTGAGACAAACTTACAACTCTAAATTTGGTATGCATTGCAACAAATTAATCCTAGCAAATTTAACAGATGCAGCCACCTGAAAAGTTTCTTTCTCTAAAGACTTGTTTAATTTAAAATCAATCTAAATAAATGAATTTACGCTTCCTTTAAGCTACTTTGTTCTTGAGCTTAAAATGAGTATATTACTTAATACTTATTTTTTTAACTGACAGAAAATGTGGCAGCAATTACTTTTTTGGTTGAAGAGGCACTTTGGTTTTTCTTCAAAAGAAGCTAGGGGATTTTTATTGGTAATTCCATTTTTGTGTTTGTTGGTAGGGGCATCTCAAGTTCTTGCCTGGGCCAAAAACAAAAATGCCGAAAAGCTTTACCAACATTATTTGAATCAAGTAGCTAGTTTGGAAAGTGCGGGAGAGGACTTACGAACATCGCCTTTGCCTACTTTCCAAAAAGCAGATACGCTTTGGCGTACGTCATCCATCAAGGTTTCAGAGCGAATCCACCGTTTGCCTTTTTCCAAATCTGACTCTGTGGTCTTGCAAATTGTACCAGGTGTAGGCGCATTGACTGCAGGCAGAATCATTAAGTACCGAGAGAATTTGGGTGGCTTGATTCGAGTAGAGCAACTGAAAGAAGTATATGGACTCAAGCCGGAGACCTTACCTTTAATTTGGGAATACTTTGATTTTGATACAGTTGCCCCCCGAAAACTTGCTATCAATCTACTTTCAGTGGAGGAATTAGCAAAGCATCCCTACATCAGTTACCAAGAGGCCAAGGTGTTGGTTGCCTATCGAAAACAGCATGGATGGTACTCACATGCAGAAGACCTGTTGAATATTCGTTTATTTAAGGAAGATTGGGTTTTGAAAATTCGGCCTTATTTAAACTTCACTAGGATTGAAAAAAAGGATTCAATTCCCTAATTCATTTCCTAAAAAAGGCCTAATTTGTGCAGGATAATTCGATTGTTGTGTTGCCGTTACCCCAGCTTTCTATGCCAGCCATTGATCCTCAGCTAGTGAAGCGAGGGGAAAAGTTGTTTGTTTTTGATCCATTGCGGAAAAAAAATATTTTGCTCACCCCTGAAGAATGGGTTAGGCAACATTGGATTCATTTTCTTGTTGGTTACCATGGATTTCCAAAAGGTTTGCTCACCACTGAGCGGGGATTGACTTACAATGGGTTACAGAAGAGAACTGATTTACTCATCTATGATCGCCAAGGAACCCCCTATTTCTTGATTGAATGTAAGGCTCCCGATGTGCCCATTAATCAGAAGGTTCTCACTCAGGCTTTTTCCTACAATCAAACATTAAATTGTCCATTCATTGCGCTGACGAATGGCAAGAGGCATGTTATCTTGAGATTTGAAACCGAAGATAAAAAGTACCACCAACAAGATTCCTTGCCCCCAGTTCCTTGATCAGGACTGATTCGGTGGTTAGTATTTGCTGATTGACCGAATTGGATTTTGGTAGCTGTTAGAATTTTTAATGGAAAAAAAACTTCCCTAGTATTACTTGAGTTTAACTAAAAAACATGCCCATGTTCATGGTTCGAATTATCTTTTTTTTGATTCTGTTTGCAGGGACTTTATCCATTTCTAAGGGTCAATCCATGCCCTATCAAGTTCTGCTTAAAGGACTGTATGATGCTAGTTTCCCAGTGGTCAAACCCGAGCAAATTTCAAATTTATCCAATTACCAGGTACTTGATGCACGCGAAAAAGTAGAGTATCAAGTTAGTCATTTGCAAAATGCCCTCTGGGTTGGCCACGATACGTTCAACTTAAAAGCAGTGGAGAAATTAGATAAAGCTAAGCCCATTTTAATTTATTGTACCGTCGGCGCTCGATCTGAAAAAATTGGCAAAATCCTCCAAAAAGAAGGATTTTCGCGTGTATACAACCTATATGGAGGCATTGTACATTGGGTGAATGAAGGTCGTCCTGTTTTTGCCAATGGGAAACCAACTTTACAAGTACACACCTATTCCAAACCTTGGAGTATTTGGCTTACAAAAGGCGAAAAAGTATACTAATTTCGCTCATTATCAATTTCCCACTACTCAAAATTTCAATTGAAATATGCTATGATTTTAGTTTCTCGGTTTTCCATTTTGCTTTGGGTATTAATTGTTTTTTCCTGCCAAAGTCCGGTGGTAGGAAAAGCGGGAAGTATACCTCCTAGCCATCAGCTTTGGAATGAGTTGCTGAAAGCACATGTTAACCCCAACGGGCAGGTGGATTATAAAGGCTTTATTCAAGAAAAGCCAAAGTTGGAGCGCTATCTTAAATTACTTTCTGAGAATGCTCCAGACCGAAGCAAGTGGTCAAAAAATGAGCAGCTGGCCTATTGGATCAACGTTTACAATGCCTTTACGGTGAAGTTGATTGTTGATTTTTACCCAACCAAAAGTATCCGTGACTTGGGGCCAAAAATTAAAATCCCACTCATCAAGGACGTTTGGCATTACAAATTTTTCAAAATCGCTGGCGTAGAGATGAGTTTGGATGAGGTAGAGCACAGCATCTTAAGGAAGGAATTTGAGGAGCCTAGGATTCATTTTGCCATCAACTGTGCTTCGGTATCCTGTCCACCCTTATTGAATGAGGCATTTGTGGCGGCAAATCTTGATTATCAGTTGACACGGGTAGCCACAAGCTTTATCAACGACTCGAGCAGAAATAAAATTTCAAGTCAATCCGCCCAACTTTCCTCTATTTTTTCTTGGTTTAAAAATGATTTTACCAAAAATAGCACACTCATTGAATTTTTGAATCGCTATTCGAACGTGAAGATTTCGCCCAATGCACGCCTCTCTTTTTTAGATTACAATTGGAATTTAAACGAGTAAGCTCAATTTTTGGGTAAGTTTGGGATTAACTAATCAGCATGGATTCGCGTCACTTTGTAATAATTGGCAATGGTATTTCAGGAATTACCTTTGCAAGGCACCTGCGAAAGGGAAATGCTAAGGCGCGTATCACCGTAATTTCAGGAGAATCCCCCTATTTTTTTTCACGTACGGCATTGATGTATGTGTATATGGGACAGATGAAGTGGGAACATACCCAACCCTATGAACCGCATTTTTGGAAGAAAAATCGAATCGATCTCCTACAAGGGTGGGTGAAGAAGATTTCGTTTGACTCAAAATCTCTGATTTTTGACTCCGGGGAAACATTAAATTACGATGTACTCGTAGTTGCTACAGGCTCCAAGCCTGCCTTCTTCGGGTGGCCAGGGCAAGATTTGAAAGGTGTTCAAGGGCTATATACCAAGCAGGACTTGGAGACGATGGAAGCCATAACCAGTAGTCCTATGGAGCGTGCCGTGATTGTGGGGGGTGGCTTGATTGGTATTGAGATGGCTGAAATGCTGACCTACAAGAAGATTCCTGTTACTTTTTTGGTTCGAGAAAATCGATTTTGGGAGCAGGTTCTCCCTGAGGTGGAAGCTAACATGGTGCAGAAACATATTTGCGAACATGCAATTGACCTGCGTCTTGGAACGGAGTTGAAAGAAATTTTATCCGATGCGCATGGAAATGCTCGGGCGGTAGTGACCACTGCAGGTGAAGAAATTCCCTGCGGATTTGTGGGCATAGCGACAGGCGTGCTACCGAATGTGGATTTTCTAAGAAATACATCCTTGGCGATTGGCAAAGGGGTGAAGGTCAATGCCAAATTTGAATCCTCGGTGCCCGATGTGTATGCCATCGGAGATTGTGCTGAATTTGATCATCCTCCTGGCCCAGGTCGGCGGACAATTGAGCAGGTTTGGTACACCGGTAGAATGCATGGGGAGACCTTGGCTTATAATTTTTGCAATAAGCCGGTTACTTATCAACCCGGAGTATGGTTTAATTCCGCGAAGTTCTTCGCTATCGAATACCAAACGTATGGATGGGTGTCACCAGAGCCAGTGAATGGAGTACAAGATTTCTATTGGGAACATCGAGAGGACAAAGTCTCTTTCCGTATGAGTCTAGACCAAGAAGGCAAAGTCCTAGGCGTACTGAATCTGGGCTTTCGTTTGCGTCATGAATTCTTTGACCGCGTGATTCGCGATAAGTGGTCTGGAGAAAAAGTCATGCAAGAGCTAGCCAAAGGGGTGTTCGACCCTGAATTTTATGCACCTTACCACCTGGAGATTCAAGCCGCCTATCAACAGCAAATTGGAGGAGCAATCGTTCCTTCTAAAAAATCTTTTTTCCAAAAATTATTCGGGACAAGTTAATGAGAGGAATTCAAGGTATCGGTCTTATTTTTTTTGTAGTAGGCATGTTGGTCTTTACAACACTGCCGTTTTTGAGCAGTTATCAGTTGACAAAAGAGATGGTGGAGAGTCAGGTTAAGGAGTCCCATCGGGAAAAGTTGGTCGAACTCCTGCTTCCCATGTATGGAGTGAGTTATCCATCTACTCACACCTTTTTAAATGCTTATTCCTCCAATTTCAATCCATATAATGAGGAACTGAAAGCGAAACAGGCTTGGGATCAAGTAATTTGGGATGATTATGGGTTTGCCTTGGCCAAAGCAGCTGGTAATGGACCTGCTCGATCACATCCTTGGGCCTGTTTGACCTTTTCAATAGGCCTTGTGGTCTTGGGAGGAGTTCTTTTCCAGTTTGCCGGGTATGGCTCAGCGCATACCAGTTTGGTGCATACCGGAGTATTCCATTCCTCGCTAAAGAATAGGGGTGTACTGGGCATGCTTACGGGTACCTACTTGATTGGATTTTATGTGATTTTGTACTGGTTTCCAGCCTACCTCAGTCCATTGGTTTGGATGGTAGAGCCCCTTGCTCAATTTTTGTCAGGGGGTCCTGCCAGTCAATGGTTTTTGTATGGTTTGGTGTATACCCTAGCTATAGGTGTGATGGGTATTCGGATGATGTTGAAGTACCGGGATAATAAGTACCAGCAGCTGCGCACGGCTTCGGTGGTATTCTTTCAAATCGCCTTTGCCTTCCTTATTCCTGAAGTGCTCGTTTTATTGAATAAGCCCTACTTTGATTTCAAGAATATCTGGCCATTGGATTACGATTTTTTCTACGATTACCAGATAGACACCTTTGTTTCAAGCGGTGGTATTGGGCTATTTATGTTGATTTGGGGCATTTTACTGATTGTGCTTGGTGTACCAATTTTCACCTATTTCTTTGGAAAGCGCTGGTATTGTTCCTGGGTCTG
>JALRIY010000065.1 GCA_023255285.1 Algoriphagus sp. | reverse complement strand
TGTGGCCCGAAGGAAAGCTTCCCCAATGGTGGAGTTCAATACCAGTTACTTTATAAAATGAGACGTCCTTCAAAAATTCTGCTGGCCTTGGCATTCCATCAAAGACCCATTTTTTACCAATATGGACCAGGATCAGGTGGATTAAGGAAGACAAAGCAAAAAGGATCAAATAGCAGTACTTGTAAAAAATAAGCAGGAGGAGTGGAATTACTAAAACTAATCCATCTCCAAGGTGAGTGGTATTCGAAAAAAAGACATCCAAAATTGGATAATGAAAATGATTTATTTCTAGTTCAATAGCTCCTTTATCGTAAAATGGAAGTAGCGCAAGCCCAGAAAAAAGAATAACTAACAAGTAAGTTGCAAGGATTGAAGCTTTATTCTTGTTCCGTATTGTCATTTCTAAAAGTTTCGGATGGGCTAACTAAAATTACTATTTAAATGTCAAGGAGAATTAAGTTTATCCAATGGATTAAAATTCACTTGAAAAGTAGAATCGGAATTAATCGAGTTCTCTTAGATCTACCGGCACCACACGAGAAACCCCTGCTTCTATCATAGTGATTCCGTAGATAATATCTGTACTTGCCATGGTTCGTTTGTTGTGCGTAACGATGATAAATTGGCTTTCTGTGCTGAATTTCTGGATGATTTGATTGAATTTATCAATATTGGCATCGTCCAAAGGGGCATCTACTTCATCAAAAATACAGAATGGTGCAGGCTTCAGAAGGTAAATTGAAAATAATAGGGAAGTGGCAGTCAATGTTTTTTCACCTCCACTCAACTGATTGATTGTCAATGGACGCTTGCCCTTTGGCTTGGCCATAATTTCGATGGCAGACTCTAATGGATTATCAGGGTCAACCAAGGTCAAATCACAATCGTCTTGTTCTGTGAATAAGGATCTGAACACACGGATAAAGTTTTCCTTTATCTTCCCAAATGCATCCAAGAACGTCTCTCTTGCAACTAGGTCAATTTCAGATATGGTAGCTAAAAGGGAATCCTTGGCTTTAATTAGATCTTCCTTTTGAGAGGAAATGAAGTCGTAACGAATCTTGATTTCATCGTAAGCTTCCATAGCCATGGGATTGATAGGTCCAATTTTATCTAATCGGTCCTTTTGTTTTTTGACAAGTTCTTTTAAGTCTTCCTCTGTAAATTCCAAAAACTCTTCGTCTAGGCTAGGATTTTCTTCGATCAAAGTTTCTAAATCCAAGTCAAATTCGACACTCAACCTTTCCTTCATTCCTGCCATTTTGAGACGAATTTCATTGACTTGGGACTGTAGTGCCAATACTAATTCATCGTATCCTTCTTTGGTTTTTTGTAAACTTCGTATTTGAGTGTCATAGGTGTCGATCAATCCTCGACCCTCGTAATATGATTTTTCAGCTTCTGTTACTCCAAGCTCTATTTCTTCCTTTTCTGCATAGAGATCCAACAATTCTTCATCCTTTACTTCGTTGGTATCGAGTAAGGATTTAATCTCTAAATCAAGCTGCTGGAGTTCCTGTTGTGATTTTTCTATCCTTTCTTTTGAACTTTCAAAGGCTGCTTGCTTAAATTCAATTTCCTGTTCAGCACTACTCACTCGATTAAGTTGCTGGATGTAAGTAATATTTTCCTGATTGAAAAGCTGAGATTTCTCAGAAAGGACCTTCGATGCATCTTCCAACTCCAAGGAAAGGTGTTCTAATTGTTCGTTTAATTCATCAAAGGATTGTTTCTCTTCAACTAGTTTGGGCTGAATACTACTTAAACTTTCTTCAAGAGCTACAATTCTAGCGATGATATCCTCTCGTTTATTTGCATTGGAGGAAAGTAATTCAGAAAGTTGTTCTTTTTTTGTGCGTAAGGAAACGAATTCAGAAGTTAGTGCCTGCAACCTTTTTTGACTTTCTTCAAGTTCTTTTTTGAAGGTAAATTCCTTCATTTTAGTTAAATCGTTCAACTTTTGATCCAAGTTTGCACGGGAACTGCTTGCCTTTTTTTGCAAGTCTTTTATTTCTTTCTCTAATTTTTCAAGGTTCTTAGCTCTACCTATTCGTTTTCCTTCAAATAAGCCTACAGATCCACCTGCCAACGAAAATTTCCTTTTGATGTATTTCCCTGATTCAGAAAGAAACACGCCTTTCTTTTGGCTTGGAAAATCCTGGAATTCACCTTGAACCAAATAGACATTATCCAAAATAAAGTTAATAAGCCTACTGTATTTCAGATCAAATTCGATGATTTCAGTAGCTGCCCGAGCATTTGGAAAGAGCTGTGTTTGGCTGGGAGAAAAATGTTCAAAATGATCTAAAATGAAAAAATTCGCTTTTCCTTTTGATGAATCACTTAAGAGTTGAATGGCTGAGAGTGCCTCAGCTTCCGTGTCTACAACATAATAGTTTAAGTAATTTTCTAGGTAATTCTCAATTGTAACCCGGTATTTTTCATCGGTAGTGAGCAGATCAGATAGGAGCGGAAAATCCTTTCCCCAACTTGGATTCTTTTTAAGAAACTTAATGGCTTCGGGAAATCCTTCCAAGTTTTCGACCAAGGATTTGGTTAAGTTGAATTCATTTGTTTTTGAATCCAGTTTTCGAGAGACTTGTGTAAGCTCTTCTCGAATCAACTCGACAATCCGGACGGTCTCCTCAATTTTTAGATTTTGATCTTCCTGTTTACTTTTTAGAATATCAAATTCATTTTGTGCTTTATTCAATTGGTCTTTTACCAAGTCAAGCTTTTGTTCAAAAGAAAATAAGTTTGCTTCCTGTGAACTGTCATCTGTGGATGTTCTTTCCAACTCTTGTTTCAGCGTAGTAAGCTGAATTTGTTTAATTTCAACTTCTTTACTTACCTGATATACATGTTCCTTTACATTTTCAACGTGTAGCCCTAATTTTTTATGCTGCTCCTGCTTGGTGGAAGCGACTGTTTTTTGAAGATCATAAGCTTCCCTTAGCTGAGTAACCCAAGCTTCTTTTTCCAATAAAATTTTTTCAGCAGATTCCTTTTCTTGTTCCAGTGAGCGGATCGCAAATGCGGCTCTTTCGTTAGATTTACGATCTTGCTCGATTTGTTCACGAAGGATTTGGGAACGGTCTTCTAAAAACCGAAGTCGTTCATTTTTAATTTTTTTGTCCGATTCAAAAGTTCGGATTTTGTTGACTTGTTCATTTAGCGTTTTTTGTCGGGCAGCCAACAATTTTTCTTTTCCAATCAAGTCAGATTTGCAGGAACTCAATTGTGCTTCCAAAGAGGCGATTTGAGCTTGAATGCTGAGTTTTTGATCAGATTCCTGTTGTATTTTTTTATGTGCTTCTGCCAGTGCAAGTTGCAATTGTTCCAAGGACTTTTTGGCCAAATTGATACTTGCTACTCGATAATCTGCTTTAATTTCAAAATATTTGGCGGCTTGTTTGGCTTGTTTTTCTAATGACTTGAGGTTTTTATCTATTTCAAAAAGTAAGTCCTCTACTCGTGATAAATCTGCGTCAGTATCTTCTAATTTCCGTAAGGTTTCCCGCTTTCTTGTTTTAAACTTTGAGATTCCAGCAGCTTCTTCAAAAAGCTCACGACGAGAATTATTTTTATCATTCAATAGCTCATCAATCATTTTTAGTTCAATGATTGCGTAAGAATTTGAATTGATTCCAGTATCTAAGAAGAGGTTGGTGATATCCTTTAATCGGCAGGTAACACCATTGATTTGATACTCACTATCACCACTTCGGTAGTACCTACGTGTAATGGTTACATGCGTATATTCAGTGGGGAGGAGATTCTTGGTGTTTTCAAAAGTGAGGGATACCTCTGCCAAATTAGTTGGCTTCCTGTTTTTTGTACCATTAAAAATTACATTCTCCATCTTGTCAGAGCGGAGCATTCGTGATTTTTGTTCCCCTAATACCCAACGGATAGCATCCACCACATTGGACTTGCCACATCCATTTGGACCGACAACACCTGTAATACCTTTATCAAAGTGGATGACCATTTTGTCTCCAAAACTTTTGAATCCTTTGATTTCCAGCTTACTAAGTAGCATCGGGGTTTTTTGGTAAAAATAAAATGTTAAAATAGCTCTAATCTTAGAATTTGGCAATAAATCAAGGGGAATAACCTAAGTAAGCTTAGAGCAAGTATTTTTCAATTTATGATTATCCGCTTTTAAAACAGTTTTGGAATTAAATAAGGTTTGTAGTTCAATCAGTAAAGCTGTGGTCTGTGGGCCGTTGTATTAGGACGATTTCCGCAGGTGTTAGTACTCCGGTGGGAATACTGGCATAATTGTGGATAATTGTAATTCAATTTTTTTGATTCAATGGTTGAACTTCTTTTTTAAAACTTTTTGGATTACCTTGACCACATGGAGTTAGGACAGATCCTGTATGCAGTAGCCATAGTGGCTTATTTTATCTACAAGGCTACGGCCAAAAAGAAAGGAACAACACTACCTGAAGATGAAGAGCTAGCACCTGAATCCCCTCAAAAGGGTCTAACCTTTGAAGACTTACTACGAGAGATTCGTGAAAGCCAAATACCAAGGGCAGAGAAATTACCCCCACAAAAAACTGAACCTGTCGTAGATCAACGAACACTTCCTCAACAGTCTTTCAAGGCGAAAGAAAAAGTACTGCCAAAAATTGAAGAAGTGGTGGCAGAAGGGCAAGATTACGAAGAAGTAGGGCGATTTTACCGTGAAAAATTGGATCGCACTAGTTTGGAAGGTCTTGCTACAAATCCTCCCAAACAAATACTTTTTGAAACCATTGAAAAAAGAAATAACCCTTATGCGGCTTTATTAAAAAATAAAAAGTCCTTCAGAGATGCAGTAATTGTAAGCGAAATTCTACGAACAAAACATTTTTAATTAAATACAAACTTTTGCAAATCGAATTAGTTGATTAATTGATTTTAACAAAGTTTCTCAACTTGTTCGTTATGAAAAATAAACCACTTTTACAAACAGGAAGTCTTTCGGAATCTAGGAGACAATTTTTAGAGAAAGCTGGCTTTGCAGCAGTTATGAGTACTTTTGGAATTTCTTTTTTCACCTCTTGTGTCAGTACTGAAGAACCAGGAGATTCGACTCCACCGGCAAATGCAAGCAGCAACGATGGCATTACTGTTTCAGGAAGTACGGTTCAAATCAATTTATCCGTTCAAACTAAACTAGCAGCTTCTGGTGGCTGGTTGTTAGTGAGCTCGGCGAAAACTTTGGTCGCTAACCTAGATGGTGCTTTTGTGGCGATGACCTCGGTATGTACGCACTCTGGCTGTTATGATAGTTGGTCATTCACCAATAATCGATTTACGTGTACTTGTCACAATTCTATTTTTAATACATCTGGGCAAGTTCTTCAAGGCCCTGCTACCCAACCCTTGCAAGTGTACAATACCTCCGTTTCTGGTACTACACTCACGATCAACAAATAATATATTTACTCCTGGGGTTTCTATCGATTCTTCTTTTTTTATTTGATTGTCCGTTTTGGTAATAGTGGCCAAAGAAAATAATGTTTAAAATATATTTTTATGAACTGTGGTTCGTGGTATGCCTACCGACCGCGGTTTTTCGACGATTATCCACAGTAAGTCACACAAATCTAAAGCCACTGAAATAGGTGCTTCGGATAGACATATTTTTAAATAGTACCTTTTTTTAAGATAATTGTTGCTAAAAAATAGACAATTAGTGTCAAATATTAGTTTTAAAATTTTTATAAAGGTATTTTTAGACACTAATCGTAAATAATTCCATGGCCAAATCAAGCCCTATCGAGCAGCAAAAAATTTTACGGGTATTTAAATTAATAAACTTGTTGCAAAGCACAATTGGTAAGCCAGTGCATCGCCTTGCTGAATTATTACAAACTGACGAACGTACTATTTACAGGTATTTTAAACTATTGGAAGCCCTTGGATTTGTAGTAGTCAAGGAATTTAGTAAATACAAAATCCAAGAACGACCGGAATACCTTCCTAATCCTAGTACAAGTACTGCTTTTTCGGCAGAGGAAAATCAATGGTTAAGCACGCTATTGGAAAGCCAGGGGAAAGGAAATGCACTAAAAGATTCGGTAGTTCAAAAACTCAACCTCCATTCCGAAGTACCGCTAAGTACTGAAGTCCTTTTTAAAGCAAATCTAGGTCGCTTAGTAGACTTAATTGCGCAAGGAATCTCAAAAAAGAAGCAAGTTTGGATCAAAGAATATTATTCCTTACGCAGTGACACGGTATCTGATCGCTTGGTTGAGCCGGTTGGGTTTACTTCAGACTACGAACACATTCATGCATTTGAATTGGAGAGTCAGACCATGAAGATGTTTAAGCTAGAGCGAATGGGAGAGGTAGTCATCGCTACCGAAAATTGGAAGTTTGAAACCGCGCACGAACTACCAGAGCAGGCACTTTTTGGATTTACAGGGAAAGGAAAATTTCATATCAAACTCAAGCTAAGTAAAAAAGCCTATCAGTTGATGGTGGAAGAGTACCCTACAGCCCGTCCTTTCATTCAAATTAAGAATCGAAATCACTTTTATTTTGAGGGGGAAATTCCACATTTACCAGGATTAGCTCGATTTATTCTCAGCCTTCCAGGAGAAGTCAAGGTAGAAGAAGGCAATGAGCTAAAAGCCTACTTAGCAGAGCAAATCCAAAAAGTGTTTTATTAACTTTTTTGTAAGAGTTCAATTAGGCTTGGTGTTCTTCTCGGAGTAGGTCGTTGATGGTTTTTACAGGATTAAAGGTCACTAGTGGAACTTCCACGAAAAGGGTGTTCCAATTTGCCATAGCCCCATTCCACAAACCAGGAAGTTCCAATGCTTTTAATAGCTTTCCGTTTTTTGATTTTTCCGTAATAAATCCTGTATTCATGTCTCGATAGTAAAGCAAATCAAATGATTTGCCTCGAAAGTCTCGTGTTCCACAAACTAAATCCACAGGATTGAAATGGGTGGATGCTTGAAAATGCCGCTTGGATTTGGGATCATTCAAATCAATTTGGGCAGTTTCTAGTATTTGAAGAGATTGGGTGCCATCTTTTTCCTGGATCCAAAACGGGCCTCCTCCCGGTTCACCAGTGTTTTTCACCATTCCACACACTCGAATTGGGCGATTCAGTTTAGCGTAAAAAAAAGCCGCTTTTTCAAATAAATTTGCATTTTGGAGGTGATCAGGAAGAATCCCCCCCAAATCGGAAATATAGACTTCTTGCGCTTTGCTTACCGATTGAGAGGAAACTTCTTGCAGTGCCTTTAGGGCTTCAAATACACGAGCTTGAACCTCTAGCAGTAGCCCTCCAAGCGCCATTTTGTAGGACTTTGTCATTGGCTTTAACCGATCAGGAACGACATTATCAATGTTCTTGATGAAAATTAGATCTCCATTTATCTCATTTAGATTTTCGAGTAAGGCGCCATGACCTGCTGGTCTAAACAAAAGGCTACCATCGTCTTCTAAGAAGGGTTCGTTTGATTCATCGACAGCGATGGTATCGGTAGACTTTTTTTGATGGGAATAACTCACCGAAAATACCAATCCAGTTGATTTCTGAAGTCGAGTAAGGTGCTGATTTATTTCCTTGACAAAGCCTTCTTCGTGTTCCGGCGATACGGTGAAATGAATGTGTACCTGTTGGTTTTTCCCTTTGCCGTATTGAATTCCTTCCACTAAATGCTCCTCTGCTGGGCAGCGATTTGCATCGGGATAGGCATGAAATTTTAATAATCCTTTGGGGAGATTGCCGTAGTTCAAGCCTGTTTCTGTAAGTAAGGCTGCTATTAATTTTTTGTATTCTTTTTTTTCCAAAACACTGTCAATGGATTCACCTCCTTGTTGGAGTGACGCAGCTAAGTCTTTGTAAAAGGCGAAATGTTGGATTTTCTCAATAAATTTCTGGGTAAAGGCACTTTGTGCCAAATCACCGTCTGATTCTAAAAAGGAAAATAAATCTTTGAACATGCGGCTGGCGGCACCAGAAGCTGGAACAAATTTGACTATATCCAATTCAACGGCTTTACGTTCGAAGAACCTTTGGTAATGCTGTACTTGCTTTTCCTCCCAAACCTGTATTCCTCGCTCAGGAGTGGCTGGACCTACTAAACGCAAAAAAGGGAAACCTTGCTTAAAACTTTCCAACTGTTGTTGAATTGCATCAACTTGCTTGCCTTGTGCAATTATTTTTTGAGTAAGGATAGCGTCCATGACTGGATATTTTGGGATTAACTTAATTTATCAAGGTAATTTACTTTATGTTAAACCTCAATACTTTCTTGGCTTTTATTTGGATGAATTAACCCATAATTCACGCAAGGAGTTGAAATCGAATAGGCTCACCCACTTTCTTTTGAGCAAGAATGGATTGTCCTTCTTCGGTGAGTTGTAGAATACGAGGATATCCACCCGTTACCCCTGCATCTCGCATCAATACAATGATTTTTCCACCTGGAGTCAATTGTACAGTTCCTGGAAAAACAGGATTGGTGGGAAGTTCTTTTAGTTGGTTGGAAACGAGTTCTTCCAACTGAATTCCCATGCGATTGCTGAATTTGGAGAGATGGAAAGTGGTAGAGCGAATTAATTCTTGTTGCGCCAAAGACAAAAGTCCCCAATCTGCTCCTCGATAGGTCTCGATTTCTGGAGATTCAAACCAAGAAGTTACCCACTTCGGTTTGGCACCTAGATTTTGCGATTGAGGATACGAAAAATAGGTTAAGAGATCATGGGTGCCTCGTTTGAAGGGGAAGGTAATGGATTCAAAATCACTTCCAGATTCTAGATAGCGTTCCACTTGAAACCCACCTTGAATGCATAGATACAAACGGCTACCGGATAGAAATGCGCCAATTTCAAGAATGTCTCCTGCTGTGATTGCAATCAATGATGAATTGGATACTTTATTTAGGTTAAGGTTAACCAAAGCATTTGCTCCTACCAATGCAATCAGGCAGGCTTGGGTAAATTGAATTTGTAGACCAGGTTGTGACAATTCCAAGGCTACAGCGTTACTTGTATTTTTCAGAAGGTGATTTGCCCATCGGAAACTCCTTTGATCCATTGCCCCTGAGGAGGGAATACCGTATTTCGCACCCGAAAGACGACCCTCATCTTGCAAGGATGTGCCTGGAGGACAGCGTAGTAGTTTTGCTTTTCCAATAACTTCTTTCATGGAGAAGTAGATTTAGGAGAGGTATCCTTCCAGTTTCGAAATTGGCTAGCATTGATAGGAACAAATTGAACGCGTTCCCCTGGTTTGGCCCAAACGGGGATAGGCTGTTTTGAATCAAAAAATGCTAGCGGACTTCTTCCGATGATATGCCATCCACCAGGGCTTTGCATGGGATAAATTCCTGTTTGATTGCCACCTATTGCTACAGATCCAGGAGGAACAGCAATCATGGGAACGCTTTTTCGCGGAGTATGGAGTAATGGGGAAAGGCCGTTTAGATAGAAGAAACCAGGTAAAAATCCAAAGAAATGGATTCGGTAGATAGGTTCTAAATGGACTTGGATAAGTTCGATTGGGTTTATTTTTTTTGATTTTGCTAAGGCGTTTAGGTCTTGTCCATATTCTGGATCATAGCACACCGGAACATGCCAAATGGTATTAGATAACTCCAATGGCGGGAGTTTGATGTTTTTTAACTGGGCTGAAAACTCAAGTTGGGTTTTGGGATTTTTCCAAACCAAGCTAATCCGAGTAAATCCTTGACGAACTTCTACTAAGGTATCTGAGAAATTAGATTGAATAAAAGTTAAATAGGCCAATTGGAATCCAAGCAATTCATCAGTTGGGTGCTGATCCCAAACCAATTCCCCAAAAGATGGGCTGATGACTTGATAGTGAGGAATCATGTCCAATACCGTTTTCTAAGGATGGGTAAAAAGTCAAGTATACCTGCATTATCTCCATGAAAGCAAAGCGTGTCTGCTTGAATTGGCAATGGAACACCTTCCATACTCAGCAGCTGCCCTTCAAAAAGCAAGCGCTTTACTTGGGGTTCTACAGAAGAAATATCTTGAAGTAAGGACCCTTTTAGAGTTCTTGAGCTGAGCAAGTAGTCAGATGTATAGGCTCTATCCGCAAATACTTCCAGGCGGATTATAAGGCCTTTTTCCTGTGCTTTTTTCTCCAATTCAGAATGTGGGGGAACTAGCAAGGGAGTTTGTGGGTAATTTTCAAGTAAAAAATCAGTCAACGAATTGGCTAAATTCGAATCTTTTGCTGCATCGTTGTATAAGGCTCCATGAAACTTGATATGATCCATAGCTAAATTATAAGCTTGAGCCCTCTGTTTAAACGATTCAATTTGTTGCCCAATAGCTTCAATCAGTGTTTCAATGGGAATAATAAGAGAAACCCTTCCAAAGTTTTCTTGATCTGGATAGGAGGGGTGAGCACCTACTTTTTTCCCGTATTTAGTGGCTAAGGCCAAGGAAGCATCCAAACTGGCATGTGTTCCATAATGACCCCCACAAGCCAAACTAGCCACAT
>JALRIY010000064.1 GCA_023255285.1 Algoriphagus sp. | reverse complement strand
TATGGTAAGCCATTCTTTAATTCCCCCTACCCCAGGACCGATTGCAACCGCAGGTATTCTAGGGGCAGACCTTGGGCAAGTGATGCTATATGGACCATTCATCTCCCTCCTTGCGCTAATTCCGGTACATTTTTTCATAAAAAGGTGGGTTACCAGAATTCCACTTCGACCAACCACAGCCCCAATACATGAAGGGATTCCCCAGCAAGATCGCCCCAAGCTTGCGGCTTCCTTACTTCCAATCTTAAGTCCTTTAGGGCTGCTGTTTCTTGCTTCCTTAGCAAATTATCCTTCCCAACCCCTGGGTAATGGTCCATTCAAAGAGCTGGTTTCCTTTCTTGGAAGTCCAGTGATTGCCTTATTTATAGGGGCATTACTGTCTTTCACACTTCCCAAAAAATTAGACCGCAAACTATTTGCTGCAACAGGCTGGCTTGGGGAAGCATTGGTTGCAGCAGCACCAGTAATCTTCATTACAGGTGCTGGTGCAATATTTGGTAAAATGCTTCAAAATTCAGGTATTGGCACTTCCGTCACTGGCGCATTTGAAGGAGCAAATTGGGGACTTTTCCTTCCCTTTCTCCTCGCATTTGGACTTAAATGTGCCCAAGGATCCACCACCGTAGCCATGATCACTACTGCTTCTATCGTAGCTCCACTACTAAGCCCTCTAGGGCTGGATACCGATATTTTAAAGGTTTTTACCACACTTGCTATCGGTGCTGGTGCCCTTGCCATTTCACATGCCAATGATTCCGCCTTTTGGGTAGTTACACAACTTTCAGGCATGACTACCAAACAAGGTAATCTATCACACAGCCTAGGAACCCTCATCGCTTCCTTCTCTGCCATGGCAGCATTATACTTGATTAGCTTAATCGTAGTGTAACTACTTCCTTGGGATAAATAAATTTTAAGCATACATTATTCATAAGGACACTCCTTTCCTCGTGCATTCGTACCTTTGTATAAATTAATCGCATGCATTTTTCCGACCTAGGTCTAGCAACTGCCCTATTGCTGGCCATTCAAAGAGCCAACTACGATACGCCTTACCCCATTCAACTAGAGGCTATCCCAGCAATTCTCCAAAAAAAAGACCTCCTAGCACTAGCCCCTACCGGTTCAGGAAAAACAGCCGCCTATATCTTACCCATTCTGCAGCATCTCCTGCAGCAAGATGCTCCTCGTGATCGACAGGTGCCCGTTTTGGTGCTTGTGCCTACTCGGGAATTGGCGATACAGGTGGCAGAAGTAACTGAAAATTTTAGCCGTTTCCTTCCAAGACGCATCAAGTCCCTAGCCATCTTTGGAGGGGTATCCATCAATCCACAAATGATGAAATTGGGAGGCGTTGAAATACTTATTGCTACTCCTGGTAGACTGATTGACTTAATTGGACGAAATTCCGTCGGCATTGGACGCCTCCATACCCTGGTAATTGATGAAGCAGACAAACTTCTGCAAATGGGCTTTCGTGAAGAAATGGATCACCTTCTGGAACTGACTCCCAAAAAGAAACAAACGCTCTTGTTCTCTGCGACCCAAGACCAGGAACTCACTTCCCTTATCCAGCAACTCCTCAAAAACCCTGTTGAAATTCAAGTTGCACCATCTGACTTCACACCCGATGCCATTCATCAGGAAGCCTATCGCGTAAGCCCCGAAACCAAAGGGCCATTTCTCCGCCAACTCATTCAGTCTGGCGATTGGAAACAAATTCTAGTTTTTGCCTCCTCTATCCGAACTGCTGACAATATGGTGGTGAAATTGAATAAAAATGGAATTAACGCAGTCGCATTTCATGGAGACAAAAGCCAAGGAGCACGGACAGAAGCACTGGCCAAGTTTAAGTCTGGAAAAACCAGGGTGCTTGTAGCCACCGACCTAGCAGCAAGAGGAATAGACATTGAAGGATTGCCACTAGTCATCAACTACGAACTCCCCCGCTCCCCAAAGGATTACATCCACCGCATCGGTCGCACAGGCAGGGCAGGAGCCACAGGACATGCGATTAGCCTCATTACCCCAGAGGAGCAACATCATTTTAAAGTCATTCAAAAGAAGATGGGAAAGTGGTTGACTTTGGTACCTGCTGAAGCCTTTGGAAAAGAAAGTTCAGAGCCTGGGGATACTCCCAGTGAATAAGCCCCTACAGAAATTCCCACACACTTTTGTAGCATCCATTCTCTTCAACATAGCGAAGTAGAGAATCAAAAAACGGGTGCTGTGCCAGGGTACTGGTGTCTCCAACCACTATCAATTTACGCTTCGCTCGAGTCAAGGCCACATTCATACGGCGCTTGTCGGAAAGAAAACCAATCTCTCCCCGGTCGTTGGATCGCGTCATCGAGATCAGCATCAAATCCCGCTCCTGCCCCTGAAATCCATCTACCGTATCTATGGTAATCATGCCTGCAAAAGCCTTCAAATTGGGAAAATCATAGGTTTCAAAAATCAAGTGACGCAAGCGCCGCACCTGTGCAGAATAGGGTGCAATCAGGCCAATAGTCCATCCCTTTTCCTTAAAAAGTCCAAATCCAATGCGTAGAATGGTATCGTTAAGGTATTTGCAGGCAAACTGTGCCTCCTCGGGGTTGAAGGTGCTCAGGCTTTCGGATTCTACCTGCTCACTGTAACCCGCCCCTGCTGTATCTACCCACTCCATTACAGGTTCATCCGGAGAAAAAGCATGCGTCTCCGTATTTGCTGCTGCTTGGAGCTTCCCCTCGTAAAACTGTTGATTCGAAAAACCCATAACCGTCGCCGGCATGCGGTATTGCACCTGAAGCATTTGCGCAGCTTGGGGATGACGTTGAATCATTTTTTCAAACAAGGTAGTCGACAGCCCCTGCCTAGCCGCATCGATTGACTTGATGGTAGGAGGAAGTTGGCAGTGGTCGCCCGCAAAAATCACTTTTTTGGCTTTGAAAATTGGAATCCAGGTTGCTGCCTCCAAGCCTTGTGCCGCTTCATCTATAAATACCAAGTCAAAAACCATGCCCTTGAGGTGATGCGAACCTGCACCCACCAAGGTACTTGCAAAAACTTGGGTCTTCTGGTACACATCAGATCGAATGTAGTCCTCCAAATGCTCCGCAAGTTCTCGGATACGGCTCACTTCCTGATAGAGCAGCTTGCGCTGTGCCCGCTCCTCGGGTCCAAAATTTCGTTTGTATTGCTTGGCCAACTGCAGATAGGATTCGGTCTCCTTGCGCAACTTCTTCAGGTCACGGTAGCTGTCGTGCAAGGCAATCTTGGCATCTAGGGTCTGGTTGAGGATTTTCTCCTCCACGCGAGCAGGGTGACCCAATCGAAGTGTGGATATGCCCTTGTCAATCAGCTTTTCTACGAGCAAATCTACGGCTGCATTACTTGGAGCACAAACCAGTATACGCTGATTAGAACGTGTTGCACGCGAGATCGCTGCAATCAAGGTAGTGGTCTTGCCCGTGCCTGGAGGGCCATGAACTACCGCAATATCTTGGGCTGCCTCCATCTTTTGGCAAGCCAGCACTTGGGAAAAATTCAATTCCGGTAGGTCAATTTTTGCTTCATTCCCAAAAACGGGACGGCCTTCCCCATAGATCAAATCCCTAAATTTTAGGAGCTGTGGCTCCTCGGTAACCAGCAGTTTTTTCAAGGCCGACTCCATCTCACGGTAGCTGGCCTCATCAAATAACAAGTCCACCCCAAGCCTTCCTGAGTCCATCCATTCAGGAACCTCATCCGACTGAAGGGTGACGATTAGGCTCTCTTTTTTGGCCTGATTGACTACTCCATTCACTCGAAACTCAGGGCTATGGTAGCCATCCTGTGTAGAAAAAAAAGAAACAGACTTACCCGAACTGAAGGAAGAAGGGTAATTGGTATCGGTACGCTCCACCTCGATAATGAGCCGCTCACCCATCCCTATCTTCGTTTTTTTAAGCAAGATTGGATGCCAAGTAATGCCCTCCTTTTTTTTGTCTGCAATGGTGGTGTTGAGAAACTTTTTTTTGTATTGAGCTAAATCCTCTTGCCGCTCCAGTTGCAAGAGCTTGAGGCCTACCTTAATTTCTTCGAAGGAATTACGCATGAATGATTGTACTTTAGCCTTGAAACTAGGGAACACCCCTAGTGTTTGCTTATCCTAGATTTTAAATGAATTTTCTCGCGCATGCCTATCTTTCTTTCGGTCAGGAGGAAATCCTAGTTGGTAATTTTATTGCCGACTTTGTCCGAGGAAAGGACATGGAAAAATACCCAAAAAAAGTACAACTCGGCATCCAGCTGCATCGGGCCATTGATACCTATACCGATTCGCACCCCTTAGTTAAGCAAGTCCAATCCTTCCTAATTCCACGCTTTGGGCACTATTCGCGGGTAATCAGCGATGTTTTTTTCGATTATTTTTTGGCCAAAAATTGGAATAATTATTTGGATACACACTTGGAACAATTTAGCCTAGACAGCTACCGGATCCTCTCTTCCTATCCCCATGAGCTCCCAGAAGCTTTCCGAAGGATGTTTCACTGGATGCAAACTCAAAATTGGCTGTATGCCTACCGGGAACCTGTAGGCATTCAAGCAGCTTTAGATGGTCTGAGCCGTCGTGCCCGCTTTGATTCCAAAATGAATGAGTCCACCCAAGTGCTTTGGGAAAAAGAAAAAGAAATTGAAGCGATTTTCTTCGCTTTTTTCGTGAATTTGGAGACTTTTGCCTCTACAACCCTTTTAGAACTAATCCAAAACCATGATCCTGCTTAAACCCAAGCTATCGACCTACATTTCCTTGAGTGCAGTTGTCTTAATGCTACTCTTGGGACTTATTTTGATGCTAAAGGATTTCACTTACAGTAGGAGCTTTGGGCTTTGGTTTTATTTGGTAGGCTGTTCACTTATTACGCTCGTACTTTTGATGCTGTTTGTAAAAATGATGGCAGGATGGCGATTTATTTCTGCGGGAAAAGAACAAGTAGTGATCAAACTTCCTCTGCGAGGAAGCACCAAAGTATATCCGGTTGCAGAGATTTTAGCATGGGAAGAAGAAACCGTCCTCGCTAACAAACGGGAATTTAAACAGGTCACTCTGGTGTTCAAGGACCGGAATTCCATTTCAGTTTCCAACCACGAGCACGAGTCCTACACCGAATTTATCAGTTACCTCAAAAAGAAGGCACCCAAGCAATGGGTGAAACCAAAAAAATCTTGAGTCGATTTTTTATTGTTCGCAACCCCGGTAATGCCTAAAAAGGACTAGGGATCAATGAAGATTATTGTACCAAAAAGTGAATCGGGTTAGACGTGAAATCTAACTACAAGAATACATTACCTGGTACTTTGTCAACTAAATACTACGTACTTGATACTTGATACTATTTTTAATATCGAACACCCAACACCGAATGAAGAAGGCTTGAAGTCGCAACAAGAGGCTTTGGACTGTTGATAGTCAACTGTTAGCCAACAATTTACTCCCACTCAATGGTTGCCGGTGGCTTGGAGGAAATGTCATACACCACGCGGTTGACTCCTTTTACCCGGTTAATGATGTCGTTGGACATCTTGGCGAGGAACTCATATGGCAAGTGAATCCAGTCTGCAGTCATGCCATCGACAGAACCCACGGCACGAAGCGCCACCACCTTTTCGTAAGTACGCTCATCCCCCATCACACCTACGGATTGGATAGGAAGCAAGATAGCTCCTGCCTGCCATACCTGATCGTACAAGCCATGCTCCTTGAGCCCTTGAATAAAAATGTAATCTACTTCCTGCAGGGTTTTCACCTTCTCTTCGGTAATATCCCCCAAAATTCGAATGGCTAGTCCTGGCCCAGGGAAAGGATGTCTGCCAATAATTTTTTCAGGAATCTCAAGCGCACGACCCACTTCTCTTACTTCGTCCTTAAACAAGGTATTCAGCGGCTCCACTACGGAGAGTTTCATGAAATCCGGAAGCCCTCCCACATTGTGGTGGGACTTGATGGTGGCTGAAGGACCTTTGACTGATACCGACTCAATTACATCCGGATAGATGGTACCTTGGCCAAGCCACTTCACACCATCAATCTTATGGGCTTCGTCGTCAAATACTTCGATAAATACACGACCAATAGCCTTTCGTTTTGCCTCTGGATCGGTAAGCCCTGCTAGGGCATCGTAAAAACGCTGCTTAGAATCTACTCCAATCACATTCAATCCTAGGTTCTTGTACGAATCCAACACCTCCTCGTATTCGTTCTTTCGCAATAACCCATTGTCTACAAACACGCAGGTCAACTGATCTCCGATGGCTCGATGAATAAGGGTAGCGGCCACAGAGGAATCTACCCCTCCAGAAAGTCCCATGACCACCTTATCAGCTCCAATTTTTTTCTTCAAATCAGCAACAGTGGAATCAATAAAGGTATCGGAGGTCCAATCCTGGCTGCATCCGCAGATTCCCACTACAAAATTTCGAATTAGGTTTTTGCCTTCCGAGGAATGGGTTACCTCAGGGTGAAACTGGATGCCATAGGTAGACTCACCCTGCACCTTGAATGCCGCCACACGGACTGACTCCGTACTTGCGATTACTTCAAATCCCGCAGGAACCTCCTTGATGGTATCTCCATGTGACATCCAAACTTGGGAGCCATGGGTCATTTCCTTCAGCAAATCCTGACTCAGATCAATCTGATCTAGGTTGGCTCGACCATACTCCCGAATCGAAGAAGGCAATACCTCTCCTCCATACTTGCTGGCGAGCAATTGAGCCCCGTAGCATACCCCCAACAAAGGCAATTTACCCCGAAATGCATCTGTATTTAAATCAGGAGCTCCTTCGTCACGCACAGAGCAAGGAGATCCTGAAAGGATAATTCCTTTGATGTCGGAAGTTATTTCAGGGACTTTGTTGTAGGGGTGAATCTCGCAATACACATTGAGTTCGCGCACGCGTCTGGCAATGAGCTGGGTGTACTGGGAACCAAAATCGAGGATGAGGATTTGTTGAGCCATGCGCAAAGGTAAGCACTGCTACCCGCTTGCTAAAACCAAAGAAGAAAATTTTAAATTGAAGGCCTAATTCAACTTATTAACTAATTATTTTTCAATGACTTAACTTAAAAATAAATGAAAAATTTACAGATAGGATTCAGAAAAGCTTAGAGTAAGAAAAATAAATTGCGCCTTGGGTCTCATCCTTTATTCCTTTTCTTCTTCCCCAAAGAGAGTTTGAAGTGAAACAGCATCTAATCCCTTTTCTTCCTGCAGAAATCTTCCAAATATAGCCGTGCTGCCGTGGGTCAAATACACTTTTTCGGCTTCAGTAGCTTGTATGGCCGAGATCAATCCCTTCCAATCTGCATGGTCTGAAAGCACAAATCCGCGATCAAGCGAACTTCTTCTTCGAATACCGCGAACATTCATCCAGCCCGAGCAATTGGCGGTACGGTAAGGAGCAAATTTCGTAAGCCAAGGGCCATTCATGACTGCTGGGGGAGCAATAATCATTGCCCCTTTGTAGGATGACTTGGGTAAATCTTGATTTACGCGGATGTAATTGGGTAAGGCTAGTCCATCGGCTACCAAGGCCTCGTTGGTATTCGCAATCACGCCATGTACAAAAATACTCCCAATTTCGGGCTGTAGATGGCTCAAAACGCGCTGTGCTTTACCCAGGGAATAGGCAAAAATAATCGAATTGAGCCCTTGCTCCGCATTACTCCTCCACCAATCATTGATTTGATTGAATACATCTTCTTGCGGTTCCCAGTCATAAATCGGCATCCCAAAGGTACATTCGGAGACAAACTCGTGACATTTGACGGGTTCAAATGGCGTAGAAAGCCCATCATCCTCCACCTTGTAATCCCCACTGACTACAGCCACTTTGCCTTGGTACTCGAGACGTACCTGCGCTGAACCTGGGATATGCCCTGCTGGATGAAAAGAAATTTGCACACCCTGAATCTGAATGGGTTCTCCATACCCTAGGGTCTGCAAGTTGATGTCCTTTCCTAGGCGCAACTTCATCACTTCTCTAGACTGATGTTGCGCCAAGTACTTCTTCATCCCCCTTCGGGCATGGTCTGAGTGGGCATGAGTGATCACCGCATTTGTTACAGGCCGCCATGGGTCAATAAAAATATCGGCAGGAGGACAATAGAGTCCAGAATCGGTGAGTTCAAGAATAGTCACTAGTTGGTAAATAAACTCATACTTCCGATGACAAACAACTTAAATTTTGGAAGGATAAATGCCCGGTTTTGCGTAAGAGTACCTTCCCAAAGATTGTCCTTGGTGGTACTCATCTAAACCCGTGACTGCAACGGTTCCAAGCGCATCATAATCAAGTGTACCATCTTCCCGAAGGCTTTTTTCGGCAACAAAAACTTGTTCGATTCGCGCAATGACCAATACCGTTTGGTTGATTTGAAGTGTTTGCACTTCTTCGAGTAGGCAAGCGAGTTGAACAGGGCTACCTTCTACAAATGGAGCTGAAAAACTTGTCTTTCGCTCCTCTTTCAAGCCCGTAGCGTCAAACTCGCTTCCTTCCCAATTTGCAGCCGTCCAATGGGCTTGGACATGCCATTCTGGAAGAACTTGGTTGAGCGTAAAACATCTAGTTGCTAGAATATTTTCTAAGGTATCCCGCTTCACAGTGTGTGGACGGAATAAAACTCCAATCAAGGGAGGTGCTGCCCCCAGATGAATAACCTGCGAGAAAAGAGCAAGGTTAGTGGCTCCTTCTGCATTTTGGGTACCAATTAATTGCAAAGGCTTGTACCCGGGGAGGCAGTTGATCAGATTTCTCCGGTAAGAAGCATCTAGTTGAGCTAATTGCTCCGAATCAAACCGCCGCATTAGGTCAACACTGCTTCCTCAATAGTATCACAATAGGCTATATCCAGCTGGTCAATGATATTGTCTGGGTACTGCGTTAAAATTTGGGCTTTGGCGATTTGAACCATTTTTTCAAACCATTTTTCTTCAGGTAGGATTTTGCGATGCGTTTTCAATCCATATCCTAGCATTTCTTTTTTCCAATGAATAAAGTACCACTCCATCGTAGGCTGGTGAAATGCACGTAGGGCGCGCTTATCAAAAATAAACTTGGTATAATCTCCCTTTTTGACCAAGTGTCCAATTTCACCAAATGCCTCCTGGAAATCTTCTATAGGAACGTAATCAGAAAGTAATTCACAGATTAAAATTTTACGTTCGGCATTACTCCAAACTTTAGCATACCGCTGCTCGTAAGCTAGGTCAAAGTCCATAATACCAGAAAAAGATGTCGTCTCGTTCATGTCTAGTAGGATAGAATTAGTAAATAGATTTTTTCTGTGAAGAAGTGGCTTGAGAAACTTCTTCCTTGACCTCGGTCAATCGGATTTCCAAATTGGAAGCATATTCCAAGGTGGTCCGCATCATGTCCTGTTGGGATTGAATTTGTTCTTTGAGGCGAAGAAGTTCTTGATTGACCTCCGCCAATTGTTGTTCGTAATACAGCTTCAGCCTTTCCTTCTCCAGTTGGGCCTTTACCAGTTCTTCTTTAAAAAGCAGAAATGATTCAGGAGGTGTCTTCATATACACAATACTTCTTCTCGGGACCGTACCCTAATTAATTACAATCAAAAGTATAAAATTGTTTGAAATTATTTTAAATGTGACATTCCTCCATCTACATGCAGGATTTGTCCTGTCATCCATGCTGCTTCACTGGACAACAAAAATAGGGTAGCAGAAGCAATGTCATCGGGATGCCCTACTCGACCCAAGGGATGTCTTTTGTCAGAAGCCTCTTTTTTTTCAGGTGTGGAGAGCAAAGCTCCAGCTAGAGGCGTCTCCGTGAGCGAAGGAGCAATCGCATTGACACGGATTTTACTAGGTGCCCATTCGGCTGCCAAGGAACGGGTCAAACCCTCAATGGCACCTTTGGCAGAGGAAATGCCGGAATGAAATCCCATGCCAGTTTGTACAGCCACCGTGCTATATAGCACTACTGCTGGAGAAGTTGATTTTTTTAAACCCTTCAAACAAGCTTGAAGAAGTCGGACGGCACCATAAAAATTGACCTCCATTTCCTCCTTAAAATCTTCGATGGAAATTCTGTGGAAAGGCTTAAGATTGATGGTTCCAGGACAATACACCAGTCCGTCAATGACTTCGGGTAATCCTGGGATCTCTTCAAAATCGATTGAAAAATCCAACGGAGTAGTTCCTTCACCACTTTTAGAATACATAAAAAGTGTGGCTCCTTGAGCCGTCAACTGTTCGGCAACTGCCTTGCCTATACCGGAGTTACCTCCTACAAGTACGATATTCTTTCCCCTCATGGATTCGGTGTTTGTTGTTAAATCTTTTTGGAACAAAAATGTTTTGTGTAGTCAAAAAAAAACCCTGTTGGCAACAGGGTTCTTAGTTGGTTTAGCTTTAATTAATTTACTTGCAAGGCATACAAAAAGAGTGTAAACCTTATTTTTTAAGGCTTAAGTACTTCAAAAACTCATTTCGGCTTTGCTCATCCGATTCAAATTTTCCTGAGTAAAAAGAAGTTACCGTTGAACTATTGGTGTCATTGATACCTCTAGAACTCACGCACATGTGGTA
>JALRIY010000063.1 GCA_023255285.1 Algoriphagus sp. | reverse complement strand
AAGGGCTATCCACGGTCTTTTGCGTAGCGGTAGTCGCATGCACGGTAGTCATCAAGCCTTCTTCAATGCCCCAGTTGTCATTCAATACCTTCGCGATAGGTGCAAGGCAGTTGGTGGTACAGGATGCATTGGATACAAAGGTCATGTCGGTAGTGTAGGTGTGCTCGTTGACACCCATCACAAACATTGGCGTGTCGTCCTTGGAAGGAGCAGACATGATTACCTTCTTCGCGCCAGCATCGATGTGGCCTTGAGCAGATTCTTTGGTCAAGAAGATACCGGTTGATTCAATCACGTAATCGGCTCCCACCTCACCCCACTTCAAGTTGGCTGGGTTTTTTTCAGCGGTCACGCGGATGGTATTTCCATTAACGATCAAATTGCCCTCTTTCACGGCTACTGTTCCTTTGAATATGCCATGGGTAGAGTCGTACTTCAACATGTAGGCCATGTAGTCCACATCTATCAAATCGTTGATTGCAACTACTTGCACGTCTGCACGCTCTTGGGCTACGCGGAACGCGAGGCGACCAATTCTTCCGAATCCATTGATTCCAATTTTAATCTTGCTCATCTGTACGTATTTTTATAGGTCTAACTTCTAGTTTAGTAGTGCGGTGCCGGAGATTTTTTAGTTTGTAATCCGACATTCGGCAAGCGAATTTATTACAAAAATTGGGTCTACCCAAACCAAATACCCTGCTTTCAAGTGCAAGCAGCACCTCGGTGCTTTTCAATCGATTTCGAAATCAAAAAAAGTGGAGCTTTATTTCGATTAAGTGCCTAAACTCAAGTAAATCATTGAGCTACCTTTATCCATCCTTTGAAAACTAAAAAACCGGGAGAACCCGGTTTCTTAAATTATGCCAAGCCTGCAAGAAGCTGCTTGAAGGTTGTACTCGGCTGCATGGCCTGTGCACACTTCGCTGCATTCGGTCGGTAATAGCCGCCGAGATCGATGGCTTTTCCTTGGGAACTGTTGTATTCGTCTACAATCTTGGCTTCTTGGTCTACAAGTGCTTTCGCTAGGGCGGTAAACTTTGCCGCCAAAGCGGCATCCTTGGATTGCGAAGCAAGCGCCTGCGCCCAGTACAAGGCCAGGTAGAAATGTCCACCTCGGTTATCCAGTTTACCGACTACACGGGCAGGAGATTTATCTTCTTCCAACCATCTTCCAGTAGCCTGGTCTAGCGTTTCGCCTAATAGAAGTGCCGTTGGGTTGTTAAAGGTTTGTCCGAGGTGCTCCAAGGAGACGGCCAAGGCCAAGAACTCTCCCAAGGAGTCCCATCGCAGGTGCCCTTCTTCAGTAAACTGCTCTACGTGTTTGGGAGCAGATCCTCCCGCACCAGTTTCAAATAGTCCCCCTCCGTTCATTAAGGGAACGATGGAAAGCATTTTGGCAGAAGTACCTACTTCTAAAATAGGGAAAAGATCGGTCAAGTAGTCACGAAGTACGTTGCCCGTTACGGAAATGGTATCCTTGCCCGCTACGATGCGTTCGCAGGAGAATAGGGTAGCTTCGATTGGTGAAAGAATGTGAATTTCTAGCCCTTTGGTATCGTGCTGAGGGAGGTATTTGTTGACCTTTTGGATTAGCTGTGCATCGTGCGCACGGGCCTTGTCTAGCCAGAAGACTGCTGGAGTATCAGACAAGCGGGCACGGCTCACGGCCAGCTTCACCCAATCTTGAATCGGGGCATCTTTTGTCTGGCACATTCTCCAGATGTCTCCTTTTTCTACATCATGCGCAAAGAGTTGCTTGCCTGCCGCATCGGTAACAACTACGGTACCGGCAAAAGGAATTTCGAAGGTTTTATCGTGCGAACCATATTCTTCCGCTTTTTGAGCCATTAGGCCCACATTAGGAACAGAGCCCATGGTGGCAGGGTTGAAAGCCCCATTATTCTTGCAAAAATCAAACACTGCCTGGTACACTCCTGCATAGCACCGGTCTGGGATGATGGCTTTGGTGTCTTGAAGTTTGCCTTCCTTGTTCCACATTTTACCCGAAGTACGGATCATGGCCGGCATGGAAGCATCGATGATTACGTCACTCGGTACATGCAGGTTGGTGATGCCCTTATCTGAATTGACCATGGCTACTGCCGGGCTTTCGGCATAGCAGGCATCGATATCTTTGAGAATTTCTTCTTTTTTGGCAGCAGGAAGTTTTTCCAAGTTGGCCAAAAGGTCCCCAAATCCATTGTTGACATCTATTCCTATAGCAGCTAGGGTAGCACCATGCTTGGTAAATACGGGTTCAAAAAATACAGTTACCGCATGTCCAAAGAGGATGGGGTCCGATACTTTCATCATCGTAGCCTTCAGGTGTAGGGAAAAAAGCAATCCTTTTTGATAGGCATCTTCCTTTGCCTTTTTCAAGAAAGCGCGGTACTGGGATACGCTCAAGGTGGAGGCATCGATGACTTCGCCTTCCTGAACCTTCAGGCCAGATTTCAGTACTTCGGTACTGCCATCGGTTCCTTGAAGGCTGATGGTCAATTCAGTGGCTTGGTTCAGGGTGATCGATTTCTCAGAGCCGTAAAAATCCCCAGCAGACATGCTGTCTACGTGGGAGGCAGAGTCTGCGGACCAAGCGCCCATGGAATGGGGATGCTTGCGGGCATAATTTTTTACTGCAAGTGGAGCACGTCGATCAGAGTTGCCTTCACGAAGGACGGGGTTCACGGCCGAGCCTTTAATCTTGTCGTATTTGGACTTGATGCTCTTTTCTTCTTCAGTTTTAGGTTCCTCCGGATAGTCAGGTAGGGCATATCCTTGGCCTTGCAATTCCTTAATGGCCGCTTTCAACTGGGGTACGGAGGCCGAAATATTTGGCAACTTGACAATGTTAGCCTCTGGTGTAGTGGCAAGGTGGCCCAACTCAGCTAGGTCGTCGTTGATGCGCTGCGCTTCAGTTAGGAATTCTGGAAAATTGGCGAGAATACGGCCAGATAGGGAAATATCTCGTGTTTCTACTTGAATACCTGCCGTCTTGGTAAATGCTTGTACGATAGGTAGCAACGAATAAGTGGCTAATGCAGGGGCCTCATCGGTGAGGGTGTAAAGAATTTTTGGTGTTTTTGACATGGGCTCAGAATTTTACTAAAAATGAGTTCAATAGGTTTTCTTCTCTTTGTATTGAATGCGAATTGGTGCAGAAATAGTCCCCAATAAAAGGAATGGATGGACAAAAATACGAAAATTGAGCAGGTTTTATGTTCCATTGATGGAAATCCTACTGCCCCCGAGGACTAGGGATATATTGTAAATGAATCGGCATCTTTCCAAGCGGGAAATTTGCTTCGGTATTCTTCCAATCCGATATAGTCCAGGTGAATCACCTGAATTTGCTCTAGTTCTTCTAGATTAGTCAGGGTTTCGCCCTTGAAATCGTAGGCTGCAGAATGCCCGTTGTAGGCGATTTGGTTTCCATCTACCCCCACTCGGTTGACTCCAAAAGCGTAGGAAAGGTTTTCGATGGCACGGGCAGGGAGTAGGGCGTTCCAGGCAGAAATGCGGGCTGCAGGCCAGGAGGCTACATAAAATAGGAGGTCATAGGCCGCCTTTCCATCTGTCCAGTGGTTGCGTGACCAAACTGGGAAGCGGAGGTCGTAGCAGATTTGTGGGCAGATGTTCCAGCCCTTCAGAGAGAAAATGGGAAGTTGCTCGCCTGGAGCAAAGCTAGCGTCCTCATTTGCCATACGAAAGAGGTGGCGCTTGTCGTAGGATTGGGTAGTGCCATCTGGTTCTACCCAGAGCAGACGATTGTAATAATTTCCGCCTTCGGAAATGATGGCGCTACCCGTGATCACTGCGCCAGTTTGTGTAGCGAGTTGCTTCATCCATTTGTGCACCTGCAGGTTCATCGGCTCAGCTAGTGTGGCGGAGTCCATAGAAAAACCTGTGGGAAACATTTCCGGCAGGACGATTAGATCGCAGCTATTTTTTAAGGACCAGATTTTCTCCTCCAGCATGGCAAGGTTGGCCGTCTTGTCCTGCCAGTGCAGGTCTGTTTGCACGAGTGCTACGCGGAGGTCTGGTTTTTGTGCCATCATTTAAGCGGGTAGATCATTCGGTAGTCGGTGGACACCTTACCTTTGCTCACGTCGATCAGTTTGGACTGAATCAAACGCTTCTTGAGGCCCTTCAAGTAGTCTACAAAAAGAATTCCTTCCAGATGGTCGTACTCGTGTTGGATCACACGGGCGGTCATGCCGCTAAACTCTTCCTCCTTCAGGTTCCAGTTTTCGTCGTAGTATTCTAGAGTCAATTTTTCGGGGCGGATGATTTCTGCGCGCACGTCTGGAATGCTCAGGCAGCCTTCTTCAAAGCCAAAATTATCTCCGTACTCATCCAAGAGGATGGGATTGATAAACACGCGGCGGATGCCTTTTTCCTCATCCTCCTCATCGAGCATCAAGGTGCTGTCGATGACAAATAGTCGAACTCCCTGATTGATTTGGGGAGCGGCAAGACCCACGCCATGCGCATGGTCCATAGTGGCGTACATGTCTTGGATCAACTGGGTAAGGTCGCTTCCTTCCGGCAGTTCTTCCGCTTCTTTTTTCAATACGGGATTACCGTAAGCGACGATAGGGTAAATCATTGTCTTTCTAGATAGGATTGCAAGATAATGGCAGCGGATACCTTGTCCAAGTTCCCAGCCTTTTCTCTGCGGTCTTTTTTCTTGCTTCCCATGGCGATGAGCGTTTGCATGGCCATTTTGGAGGTGTAGCGCTCGTCGATGAGGACTACCTTTTGTGCGGGAAAAGCCAGCTCAAGCTTTTCTTTCAGGGCAAGTACCAGCGGGGTCATTTCGTTGGCCTGTCCATTGAGGCGGGTCGGATGTCCGAGAACCAATACTTCTACTTCTTCTTTGGCGCAGTAGGCTTGGAGGTAGGGCATCAACTTGGAGGTCTCAATAGTTTCCAGCGGATTGCAGGTGATTTGTAGGGGATCGGTCACGGCCAAGCCGGTACGTTTGGTGCCCAGGTCTATGGCAAGTACTCTAGGCATCAGTTGGTTTGTATTTGCTTGCGAATCTTTCGGAGGGCTTCTTTTTCCAATTCCACTGCTTTGGGGAAAAGTAATTCGTCCTCTATTCGGGCATGGATAGAAAGTTCTTTCTCAAAATTTTGCAATTCGTGGTAGAGCACTTTCATGGTGAGTGGGGCATCTTCTTCCAAACTGTAATTGCTAGTGAGCTTTCGGATCCCCTCCATTTCGTCATCGTGAATTTCGTGGTGCTCGGCGAGGTAGTGGATAGGATCTTGTTCCAAAATGGTCAAGGCGTCCTGGGTTCGAAATGCTCCTGCTTCGATATCCTGAAGTAAGGCAATGCGGTTAAAAAGTCGGCTTTCCTCCTCGTGGATGTGGTGAATAAAGTCTTCCACGAATAAGGGAAAGAGAATGCGGAGGTCATAAAGTAGGTTTTCATAACCCGGTTCCGGGCTGATCCCAGAAATCATGTTGGATAAGAACGGGAGTTCTTGACGGACGAAGTAGTAGTGTTTCTTTTTAAGGTAGGCCACTAGTAGCTCGATGGGATTGAGGTAAAGCTCTTCCAGGGTAGGCTCCTTTTGGAGCGCCCAACTTTCGAGTTGGGCAATCAGTTGGCGTGGATTCACCTTGTGTTTTTGGCATACCTTCTCGAGGGAGTCGCTAGGATATTGGTAAAAGCTGATTCCAAAGTAGTGCAGTACGGCAGCGAAAACATAGTTTTCGGAGACCAATTCTCCCACAGCTGTTTTCTCAAGTGCTTTCTGATTCTGCATAAAACAAAATTAATTTTTTTGAACTAAAAAAGGGAAATAAATTCATGATTATGATTATCCGCAATTCTGCCAGTGGCGCAGCTCGCCTATTTAAAGTTGCGGATAATTGTTGACAGACCACCACAGTCAATGGTCAACCCCTCTCCTAATTGAACCTCGAACGTTATTCTTTTCCCTTTAATATAGATTCGTCTTAATATTTGACACAGGGGGTGTTTCTGTGAATTTGTTTGCCCTAATGGGAACAAAGCCTGAAGTTCGTTTTAATTTCCTGTCGACCGTCGACTGTGGTCAGTTTGACAAAAAATTCCACAGTTCACAGTCCACAGCCCACTTTCTTAAACTTCACCTGTTGTTTCCTTTTAGCATCGGGTTTAATTCGGAAAATCGTAAAAAAATAGCATCTTTATGGGCTTGTGAAGCGGTCAAGGACGTTAATTTTACCTAAAATTGTATCCAACCAAACACATTTTTTGACCTAGATAGTTTAATTCGAAAAGTAAACCCCTTTTGCTGTGAGTCAACCAAAAAATACCACTTCTCAAATCCGTCTTCCCTTACTTCTTGCACTTTCTATTGCAGGAGGTATTTGGATTGGCGCCACCTTTGCAGAGCCCAAGGGCAGTCAAAATGACCTGCGTGCAGCACTCTACAAATTGCAGGAGATCATGACCTACATCAATAGGGACTACGTGGATAGTGTAGATACCAACGAGTTGGTCGAATTTGGTATCAACAAAATGTTGGAAAAGCTGGATCCTCATTCCAGCTACATCCCCGCCAAAGATGCTTCTTTGGCCCAATCTCAATTGGAAGGTGAATTTGATGGCATTGGGGTGGAGTTCGGAATTATTCGTGACACCATCTACGTGGTAGCCCCACTCACCGGGGGGCCTTCTGAGGCATTGGGGATCCAATCCGGTGATCAAATCATTTCGGTAGATGGAAAAACTGTGGCGGGCATAGGAATCACTAATAGGGACGTTTTCGATTACCTGCGCGGTCCTAGTGGGTCCAAAGTAGATGTAGAAATCAAGCGAAAAAATGCGCCAAGTTTGATCAATTATTCGATCACACGTGCCAAAATCCCCCAGTACAGTATCAATGCAACGTACATGGTCGACCAAGAAATAGGTTACATCAAGGTAACTCGCTTTGCGGCCACTACCTACGAGGAGTTTCGAAAGTCAGTAACAGACTTGCAGGCTCAAGGGATGAAGAAATTGATTGTCGACTTGCAGGGCAACCCTGGAGGCTATATGGGTGCTGCTATTTACATGGCAGACGAATTATTGGGTGGGAGAGATTTGATTGTTTCACAAACAGGAAAAGTGACGCAGTACAGCAACAAAGCGTATGCATCCAAGCCGGGTTTGTTTGAAGAAGGAGCAGTGATCATTTTGATTAATGAGGGATCTGCTTCCGCCTCGGAGATCTTGGCAGGTGCCATTCAAGACAATGACCGTGGACTGATTGTAGGTAGAAGATCTTTTGGCAAGGGCTTGGTACAGATGCCGATAGACCTTGCTGATGGTTCCGAGCTCAGGTTGACTATTGCGCGCTATTTTACGCCTTCTGGCCGATCCATCCAAAAACCTTACGACGAGGGCTACGAAGCCTATGAGCGCGACCAGCTCGTTCGCTTTGAGCAAGGCGAGTTTTTCTCAGCGGATAGCATCAAGTTTAACGATAGCCTCAAGTTCCAAACCAAAAAGGGAAGAACTGTCTACGGCGGTGGAGGGATTATGCCTGACTACTTTGTGCCGCTAGATACCACGATGAACAGTGCATATGTGAACAAGCTCTTCTCTTCGGATACCTCTCGCGAGTATTTGTTGGATTATGTAAGCAAAAATAAAGGCAAATTCAGCAAGGTCTCCGTGGAGGATTACTACAAAAATTTCAAAGTTAGCGATGCGATGCTCAATGATTTAATTGCCTTTGGGAAGAAAAATAAGGTGGAATTTGATGCCAAGGACTTTGCCAAGTCCAAGGAGTACCTCCGAATCTTGATCAAGGCGCACTTAGGACGTCAGCTCTACGACGATAGCGCTTTCTACAAGGTCATCAATGACATCAACGAGGTGTACCAGCAGGCCACCAAGCTCTTTGGCGAAGCTGATAAAATCAACCTTTGAGGTCTCTAAGCTTTGAGGTCTTTCAGACCTCGAAGGTTTTGAATTGGAATTAAATCCTTCGAAGTTTGGAATTAGAATTTAATCCTTCGAGGTTTGGACAAAACCTCAAAGGATGGCGTTTAATCCTGCGAGGTATAAAAGAGACCTCAAAGGATCTACTTCACCACAATCAATTCTGAACTCGGTACCCGAAATCTTTCCCCATAGATGCCTTCGGGCAGCCCTTTGCCGCAGGCGATAATCATCGAAATTTCCGATTCAGTTGGGAGGTTGAGAAGTTTTTTGACCCGCTTCGAGTCAAAGCCCTCCATGGGGCAGGTATCGTAGCCAGCGGCCTTCATGCCAAGCATAAAGGTCATGCAGGCTAGAGATGCACTTTTGTGCACCGAGATGCGTACGGCAGTTTCACTCACCTCCCGTACCATCGGCTTGCGGAGGCCCTGGGTAATGGCAATTATTTTTTTTACAAAGGACCATCCCGGAAATTTGTTGTAGAGCATGGGGACCAACTTGCCGTAATAGCGGAGGGCCAATTTCACTTTTTTATCGCCCTCACCGGATGCCGAAGCGGAGATAAAGTCAAAGTTGGCTTTCGAATGGGCTTTCCAGCGGTCTCTGCGAGTAAGGACTACCACCAATTCCCGAGCAGAGGTGGCTGCTTTTTGCCCCATGCAAAGTTGGGCCAAGCGATCTTTCAGGGTTGAGTACTCCGGCACGCGCACAAACTGGTAGAGTTGTAGGTTCGAACTGTTGGGAGAAAGGATGGCCGCCTCTAAGCATTTTTGAACGATGGTGCCGTCAAAATTGTCTGTTTGGTCGAATACGCGCACAGATCTGCGCTGATTTACCACTTCAAAAAAATTCAGTTCCTGGCTCATTTGTTTCTTTTAACTTTTTTTTGGTTGGTAAAGATGGCCAAAATTTTGAAGTTTACGTTTCAGAAATAAACGTCTGTTGCCCATGTTTTTTACCCTGATGCGCTTGCAATACCTGAAGAGCGTTCGCTCCACGAGTTTTGCCAAAAGCGCCCTTGCCACTGGATTTTTGATATTTATCGCCTTGCTGCTGTTAAGCTATGTGTTTATGGCAGGCTTATTTCTAGGACGAATCATTGACCAATTTGCTGAAGGGCAAGATTCCATTGGGTTTCTTAATTCCTTCCTAATCTATTTTTTCTTAGGAGAGTTTATGTACCGCTACTTCATTCAGAAGCTGCCGGTGGTGGATTTGGAGAGTTTATTGCATCTCCCTATCGGGAAAAAGAAAATCGTATCCGTCTTGTTGCTGCGCTCCTTTTTATCTCCGCTTAATGTCATCGCCTTGCTGCTATTTCTGCCTTTTGGCGTGGAGGCGGTGCAGGAAGAATTTGGGGTGTTGGGACTGGTATCCTGGTTGGGGACCTTACTTTCCTTGAGTTGGTCTTTGCACTGGTTTATGCTCTGGTTTAAGCAGCGCTTTGAGGATAGCCTGATTGGCCTAGGCGTTATTTTTCTTGTGGTGCTGCTATCTGGAGGGTCAACTTACCTAGGTTGGTTCAATGTAGGTGCGCTTGTGGCCCCCCTTTTTACAGCAGCTACACAGGCCGTACTTCCTTTGCTAGGAGGACTTCTGCTGCTTGGATTGGTTTATACACTTGCGTACCGGTATTACGTAGCGCATGCCTACTTGGAGGAACTCGGGGAGGAAGAGGAGTATCGGGTAGCGGGGCAGAGTTTTGGCCTTTTTTCCCGCTTTGGCATGGCAGGGGAGCTTGCAAACTTGGAGTGGAAATTGATTTTGCGCCATAAGAAAAGTCGCACCTACCTGATGCTATCGGCCTTCTTTCTGTTGTATGGATTGATCTTCTATACCAACCCGGCTTACCAAAGTGAAACAGGGATTTCCCCCATCTACATTTTTGTGGGGGTCTTCATTACCGGCATCTTTATGATCCAGTATGGGCAGCTGTTTTTGAGCTGGAACTCGGCTAACTTTGATTTCTTTATTCAGCGGAAAGGTGGCCTGGAAGCCTTGGTTCACGCCAAATACCTGCTATTCCTAAGTATTTCAGGGGTTTGCTTTCTTGCTTCGGTACCCTACGTGTCCTGTGGATGGGAGATTTTATTGGTCCATTTGGCCACCTTCTTGTTCAACTGTGGGGTCTTGATCCATGTGATTATTTATGTAGCCCTGTGGACGCCTAAGCCTATGGACCTCAACAAGGGGGCGATGTTTAATTACGAAGGGGTGGGGGCTGCCCAATTTTTGATCATTATCCCGCTGATGGCAGGGCCCTACTTGGTGTACCTGCCCTTTTCTTACCTGATCAACGACTATGCAGGCTTGCTGGCCTTGGGCGTCACAGGCCTTGCAGGAATCCTTGCTTTTGGTCGACTTTCACGAATCATTACCCGAAGGCTTCTGGCCAACCGTTACGAAATCTCATCCTCTTTCCGACAAGAACTATGATACAGGTCTCTCAACTCAAAAAACAATACAAAGAAGCTGTCGTGCTGGATATCCCCGAATTGCTGATCTCCAAAGGAGAGTGCTTTGGGCTAGTGGGCAACAATGGAGCGGGCAAGACCACCTTGTTCCGTATCCTGTTGGACTTGGTGCGCGCGACATCCGGTCAGGTGACATTTCAGGGGGAAGATGTGAGCAAAACCGAGGCTTGGAAATCCCAGGTGG
>JALRIY010000062.1 GCA_023255285.1 Algoriphagus sp. | reverse complement strand
GTAGGAACAGGCTTTTATCCCTTCATGGGTAATCGGGTTTGGTGTCGATTTGGCTGTCCCTTGGCAGCTTATTTGGGCCTAGTACAACGATTTAAATCCCGCTTCCGCATCACCACGAATGGCGGGCAATGCATCTCTTGTGGGAATTGTTCTACCCACTGCGAGATGGGTATTGACGTGCGGGCGTATGCGCAGCAGGGGCAAAATATTGTGAGATCTTCTTGTGTGGGATGCGGGGTTTGTGCTTCGGTTTGTCCACGTGGCGTTTTGAAGTTGGAAAATGGCCCCGAGGAAGGACGTATTCATGATTTTCCGATCTTGATCGGCAACGATTCCATCAAATTGAGATCTTAAATGGTGCTCCTGTATATCTGTGCTGGCCTCTATTTTCTGGGGATGGGTTTTATATTCTTGTATAGTTTGGCACAAGGGCATTTGTTGCTGCATTTTTTTAAATTTCGAGAAACAGAAAAGCAGGTTCCGAATCAAATCCCCAGTCCTTGGCCAAAGGTTACCGTGCAGCTTCCCATCTACAACGAACGCTATGTGGTTGAGCGGCTGATAGATGCAATTTCCCAACTCAATTATCCCAGTGACTTGCTTCAAATCCAGGTTTTGGACGATAGCACAGATGAAACTTCAGAACTGATTCAGACCAAGTTGTTGGCCTATCCAAAAATTAATTTTCAATACCTTCATCGTACTAATCGGCAAGGATTTAAGGCAGGTGCCTTACGAGAAGCCTTGCCTTTGGCTGAAGGCGAGTTTGTGGCAATCTTTCATGCGGATTTTGTGCCAGATCCCGATTTTCTGATCAAGTCCTTGCCCTATTTTTCCTCCCCCCAAGTGGGTATGGTACAGAGTCGTTGGACGCACCTCAATCAGAATTATTCCCTCTTAACTCAACTACAGGCTTTTGCCCTGGACGCCCATTTCTTGATTGAGCAGTCGGGGAGAAACCAGCAAGGGGCATTTATTAATTTCAATGGAACGGCAGGGATTTGGCGAAAAAGTTGCATTCTGGACGCAGGAAATTGGGAGGAGGATACCTTGACCGAGGATTTGGACCTGAGTTACCGTGCCCAACGGAAAGGTTGGAAGTTTGTGTACCGACCCGAAATCCAATCCCCTGCGGAACTACCACCGATTCTTTCGGCAATCAAATCCCAGCAATTCCGATGGACCAAAGGAGGTGCAGAATGCGCGGTCAAACATGCAGGGAAGGTTCTCAAAGAAAACCATTCCTTAGGTATTAAATTTCATGCCTTGGCGCATCTCTTTAATTCCACCATTTTCATTGCTATACTTTTGACGAGCTTTTGCAGCATTGGACTATGGTGGGGGGTGCACATGAAGGTGATCCCCTTGGCTCTTTTTTGGGCTTCAGGAATTTCCATGATTGGCTTTGTGCTAGTAGCGGGTGTCTATTTGGTATCCTATCTTACCGCGCAGCCCTATTCTTGGAAGTCCATTGTTGGAGCTATGTGGAAGTTGCCACTCTTTTTTTCGGTATCCATGGGTCTTTCCCTACACAATTCCCAGGCGGTCTTTGAAGGCTTAACTGGAAATAAATCCCCTTTTATCCGTACCCCAAAATTCAACCTAGAGTCGGGTAGCGTCTCACTTCAGGCAAATGCTTACCGACTACGTGCTCTGCCCATGAGTACTTGGCTAGAAGGGGGGATGGGGCTATTGTTTGGAGGGATGGTTGTTTTGGGAATCGTTTACAACAATTTTCTTTTTCTACCCTTTCATGGGTTTCTAGCCTTGGGGTATAGCCTTGTGTTTAATTCTTCTTTGCGCACACGTTGATGGATCTGATGAATACCCCGCCAATTATCGATGTCATCATTCCTGCTTTTAATGAGGAAAAGTCTATAGGCAAGGTGATTGGTGATATCCCTACACGGGTACGCCATGTCGTGGTGGCCAATAACAATTCCACAGATCGCACCGGGGAGGTGGCGACAGCAGCGGGTGCAAAGGTGGTTTTTGAACCGCAAAAGGGCTATGGAAAGGCTTGTTTGACAGCCATGGATTGGATCAAGCGGCAAGAAGTTCAACCCGATATCTTGGTTTTTTTGGATGGGGATTACAGTGATTATCCCGAGGAATTGGAGTTGCTGATTGCACCTATTCTTAGCGGAAAGGCCGACCTGGTTATTGGATCTCGGTCCTTGGGTGAGCGTGAAGCTGGCTCTATGACATTTCCTCAAGTATTTGGCAATGCCTTGGCCACTACTCTGATGCGCTGGATGTATGGGGCCAAGTTCTCTGATTTAGGCCCTTTCCGGGCGATCCATTGGGGGAAATTGCTCGCCTTGGGAATGGTGGATCAGAATTTTGGCTGGACCATTGAGATGCAAATCAAGGCGCATCAAGCTGGCCTTTCTTACGAGGAGGTGCCGGTCACTTACCGAAAACGAATTGGAGTTTCTAAGGTGAGTGGCACGGTAAAAGGCGTTTTTGGGGCAGGATATAAAATAATTTTCACGATCTTTAAGTATTGGCGGCCTTGAAGCGAGCTGAATTTGATTGATTCCATTATCCAAGTAAGTAATGTTCCGACTAAACTCCCGTTCACTTTTATTTATTCTTCTAGGAGGCACAGTACTGTTAGCCTGTGCACCAGAAAATCGTGAAGGAGTGGAGGAAGCTCAATTTGCAAGCTACTGGTACCAAGGGACCGCCGAAGTCAACGTTTTTGACTTAGAGCAAAGTAGGTATGGGGAGGTCCGTCCGGGCAAAGCAGTTCTCATTTTTGTCACCGAGGATTTTTCCAAAAGCAAACAGGTCAAGTTGGACGCTCCCGAGGAAAGGCCTTCCGATGCACAAAAAGTGCTCAAGTTGAATATGACCCGTGATTTTGTAACAGGAATTTATCCTTACCACACCATGCTTTCGGTATTTACGCCCGTGTATACCGATAGTCCGGCTCCAAAATTGACTGCCACGGTAACCGAGTGGTGTGGGCAGTCCTTTACCCAACTCAATTACAAGTCAGGAAAATATGCCGTAAAGCAGTTTTCCTATTTTGAATCCGAGGGAGATTTTGAATCCAAACTGAATGGGCAAACAGAAGAGGAACTTTTTACCTTAATTCGACTTCATCCCGACCTTGTTCCTATTGGAAGTGTGACGCTAATCCCCAGTCTGATTTTTCAACGTTTCGCCCATATTCCCTTGAAAGGGGAGCAGGCAATCATCTCACGCAAGGCCTTGGGATCGGATCAAGCTGAGGTGAAGGTGGTATATGGGGAGATTGGCAGAACGGTTTTGATTCGGTACCAACAGCTATTTCCTTACGAGATTACTGGATTTACGGAAATCTGGACGAAAGGAAATGGGCAGCAGGAAGTAACCACAGCTACGCGCACGCACTTGAGGCAGTTGCCGTATTGGAAACAAAATGAGCAGGTGTTTGAGTCCCTGCGGAAGGAATTAGGACTTTGAATGATTCAGTGAAAAGAGGGTTCAGAGTCGCTTCGGTCATTTTATTGATTGGTTCACTAGTGTTATTAGCACAGGTTCCCAGGGAAAATTTTGGATTGACTTTCAGCTTATTTACCATTGCTTTTGGAGGGATGCTAGGCAGTTACCTACTCGCGGGTGAGCAGCTTAATTTCAAGAGACTGCTTTTGCTGGGGATACTTTTGAGGGGATGCCTTTTCTTTTTTGAGCCAAATTGGTCGGAGGACGGCGCAAGATTTTTATGGGATGGGGAGCTTTTACGTCAAGGTCAGAATCCTTATAGCTTAACGCCAAGGCAAGTACTAGAGCAACAAGGGGAGGGAATTGGGTTACGTGCACAGCTTTTCCAAGTGTTAAATTCACCCAACTACTATTCGGTTTACCCTCCCCTCAATCAGGTTTTATTTTGGTTTGGGGCATCTGCAGCGCAAGGGAGTATAGCGCAAGGATATATTGCACTACGAAGCATGCTTCTTCTGGGTGAAATTGGCGTTTTTTTTCTGCTTTGGGGATTATTGGCTCGATTTCAACTTCCGATGAAACAGATTTTATTGTACTGGTTCAATCCCTTGGTGATTTTGGAAGGAGTGGGTAATTTACATTTTGAAGGTGTGGTACTCTTGTTTCTATTAGCCACAGTGCTCAATTTATCTCGGCGAAGGCTTGAATGGTCAGGTACGTTTTGGGGATTGGCAGTGGGGATGAAATTACTCCCTTTGATGCTCGCTCCTTTATTTTTCTTTTGGAAGGGGGTTCGATTATCAACTCGGTTTTGGGGCATGGCAGTAGGGGTTTTAGTCTTGGGATTTCTCCCGCTTGTTTATTGGAATTCATGGGAGAATTTTTTCCAAAGCATCCAACTCTACCAAGGGAAATTTGAGTTCAATGCTTCGATATATTATTTGTTTCGGGCGGTAGGCTATGAACTTGCAGGTTTCAATACCATTTGGTACTTAACGAAAGTTGGAATCGTAATCACCCTCCTTGGAGCAATTTGGGTTTCCTGGAAGCAGTCGAATGCTAGTCTTTTTGAAATCCCAAGTGTATGGGTGCAGCTGTATTTGCTTTATTTTTTACTGCAGCCGGTGGTTCATCCCTGGTACCTCTTGCCTGGATTGGGATTGTCCGTCTTATCTCGCCAATGGACTTTTCTACTTTGGTCTTTTGGAGCGATTTTTTCTTACCAGGGGTACAGTCAAAATCCAGTTCGGGAACAACCGTTATTTTTAGGATTCGAATATGGTTTGGTGTTGTTTGGCCTTTACTTGGATTATTTTCGAAAGGAAAGAACTCGTAACTTAGTTGGATGAAAAATTTAGTATTGTTTTTTGTAATTCTGCTGACTTTTATTTCTTGTGCCCCAAGCCCTGAGGAGCAGGCTTTAGATCTATTGAATAAATCCATAGTAGCACATGGAGGCAAGGAAGGATGGGAAAGCCTAAAGGAAATCAAATTTCAAAAGTGGACTAGGATGTTGGATGCGGAAGGAAATGTCGAATCCGAATTGGATCAATCGCATGCTTTTCGATTTAGTCCACGATTTGAAGGGAAAATCAGTTGGACCAAGGATAGTATTTCCCATTCGATGACTTGGGATGGGGCGGTCTTTCGCTATCAAATGGGAGTGAATGAGATTTTAAATGCTGATTTTTTGGCTTCAAAAAAGAAAGATTTTGATGCTGCCTTTTACACAGTGGCCCAGCCTTGGAAGTTGCTTGATAAGGGTGGTAAACTCATTTATGAGGGGAAAAAGACTCTCGAAAATGGGACAGAAGTGGAATCCATTCGTGTGGATTATGGTCCGGATTCAGATACATGGTGGTACTTTTTTGATCCTGCCACTTACTTGATGTTGGGCAATGAGGTGCAATTGAAAGATCATAGAAGTTTGGTATATGATCTTACAACCGCTCAAGGGGATCAATTGCTATTTCACGGAACTCGCGAAAGCTGGCGGGTGGATGAATCAGGGAAGCGCTTGTTTCTCCGGGCCGAGTACCGTTATTCAAACTTTGAATTGGTGTATTGATGTCGAATTTTTTTGTTTCTATTTAAAAGGATTTGTTCATTTAAAATTAGTCAGCTATGAAATTGGGTTTATTCAGCTTAGGTGTTTTTGCGCTTGCGTTTTTCGGAGTTTCCTGTGATTCTCGAACGGAGGCAGAAAAAATCGTTGATTCAGCAATTGCTAGCTATGGAGGTGATCTTTACGAAAAAACAGCCATTGATTTTGATTTCAGAGGGACCCATTATTTCCTATTCAAATCACCTACAGCCTTTGAATACCGCCGAGAATTTTCTGACTCTACAGGTCAGGTAGTGGATGTATTGACTAATTCGGGGTTTACACGTAAGGTCAATGGAGTAGAAATCGATACCTTAACGGAGGAGCGGATAGGGGCATTTTCAAGGTCGGTCAATTCGGTGGCCTATTTTGCATTTTTGCCCTATGGACTCAATGATGCAGCAGCAATCAAAACCTATCTGGGACAAACTTCCATTAAGGGAAAGAAGTACCACCAAGTCAAAGTTACCTTTCAAGCAGAAGGTGGTGGAGAGCACTTTGAAGATGAGTTTTTGTATTGGTTTGGGGTAGAAGATTCGTTGATGGATTACCTAGCCTACAGCTACCATACCGATGGAGGAGGGGTGCGCTTCCGGGAAGTTCGGGAGGCACGGGAAGTTGGAGGAATTCGTTTCCAGGACTATATTAATCTGAAGGCGGCGAGCAAGGACACTCCTTTGGACTCCATGAAGTATTTGTATGAAAAAGGGGTTTTGGAAAAGCTTTCAGAAATCAATTTGGTGAACATTCGCACCTCCTCAATTCCGAAAAACTAAGCAATGTTGTCTTTTTTGGATTGGCGGTAAGGACTTTTTTTGATTTTTTAGTAACTAGGGAATGCAAACCCAAACAAGCAGACCCTTATGAATCGTAGAAGAGAATTTTTAAAGACTACTGGACTAGCAGGTCTAGGATTATTTGGTGCAGGAAGCACCTTGGCCGACTCCATGAAGGCACTGCCATTGGAGGCATCCTATGGTGCTTCTCGAATGCAGTCATTCAACATGTCGGGCTTTGCTGCGCCTAAACTAGCTACCGTACGAGTAGGGATAGTGGGTTTGGGAATGCGTGGACCTGGAGCAGTAGATCGTCTGAGCAAAATAGAAGGTGTAGAGATTAAGGCCTTGTGTGATCTACTTCCTGAGCGTGCGGAAAAGGCTAAAAAGTCTTTGGAAGGAAGTATTCATACTCCTGAATTGTATTCGGGTTCGCCGTATGCTTGGAAGAAAATGTGCGAGCGTCCCGATCTTGATTTGATTTACATCGCAACTCCTTGGGAGTGGCATACGCCCATGGCGGTACATGCGATGGAGTCCGGCAAACATGCAGCTGTGGAGGTACCTGCAGCCAGAACCTTGGAAGAATGCTGGCAGCTGGTAGAAACTTCCGAGCGCACCAAAAAGCATTGCATGCAGCTTGAAAATTGCTGCTACGACTTCTTTGAATTAATGACTTTGAAGATGACTCGTGAGGGATTTTTTGGAGATGTAGTGCACGTAGAGGGAGCATACATTCACGATTTGGTTTGGCTCAACTTTGACAAGGATAAAGGATATCAGGGCATGTGGCGATTGGAGGAGAATTTCCGAAATGGAAATCTTTACCCGACACACGGACTTGGGCCCATCTGTCAGATTTTGAATATCAACCGTGGGGATCAAATGGATTACTTGACGTCTTTGTCATCGAATGATTTTCAAATGCAGAAAAAAGCCAAGGAGCTTGCCCAACAAGATTCTTTTTGGAATGGCTATGCTGAAAAGAACTATCGGGGTAACATGAATACCACAGTGGTAAAAACTAAACTTGGTAAAAGCATTGTAATTCAGCATGATGTGACCTCTCCTCGCCCGTATTCTCGCTTGCATGTAGTGAGTGGTACCGAAGGCTATGCTCAGAAGTATCCTGAACAAAAAGTGGCTAAAGGGCACAGCTGGATGAAGGAGGAGGAAATGATGGCACTTAAAGAAAAATACACCCCAGAGATTGTCCAAAAAGTAGGCGAACTAGCTAAACAAATTGGGGGCCATGGAGGCATGGACTTTATGATGGACTGGAGATTGATCGATTGCTTGCGCAATGGGCTTCCGCTAGATCAGGATGTGTACGATGCTGCTTTGTGGAGTTGTATTACCCCGATGAGTGAATGGTCTGTAGCAAACCGTTCCAATTCTATAGACATACCTGATTTTACTGGGGGTCATTGGAAAACCAATGCCCCTGTGGAAATCACTTTGAAGGGGGGAGGAACGACGAAGGTACGGGTTTAAAAAAGTAGCAAGTAGCTGGTATCAAGTACGATTTATTCAATTGTACAAAGTACGGAGCAGGATTCTGCTTTTGAGGTAACTTGTTGCCTGATAAAATCCCCATTGACTTGCTGCTTTCTTAATGTCGAATGTCCAACGCCCAATTTTGAATATCGAAGTGATTGTACAATGTTTAAAGTACGAATTAGGATGCGAATCCTTCTCCTAGAGGATCTTTGTGCCTTTTACTTGGTACTTCGTACAATTTTCTTGGTGCCTTATATCGTACTGGATACTTCGTGCCACTTAAATTTTTAGTAATCTTTACTAAGACCCTTTAAGGCATGTAGCAAATGTCTAATTTAGCCAAATGAATACTTCTACGGACCGACTGGAGCTCGCGGCTAGATTTGTAAATACCACGGGAGCTCCTATTTTTTTGACGGGTAAAGCAGGAACTGGAAAAACGACCTTTCTTCGCGAGCTGGCTACACAAACACACAAGCGTTTTGTGATCGTGGCTCCAACGGGAATTGCGGCACTGAATGCAAAAGGAGTAACCATCCACTCCCAATTTTTATTTCCCTTTGGGTCTTTTTTACCCACGCGTGAGCCAGAGGGAAATTTTACGGATCGACAAGGGTTTTTTACCCAGCAAACACTTGCCCGCAAACATCCTCTCAACCAACTTCGACGGAAAGTCCTCAAAGCGATTGATCTCTTGGTAATTGACGAAGTCAGTATGCTACGTGCCGATATCTTGGATGCAATTGACTACCGAATGCGGAGTGTGAAGCGCAACTATCAAGTTCCATTTGGGGGAGTACAGGTGCTATTGATTGGAGATTTGTACCAGTTACCCCCTATTGTTAAGGACGAAGAATGGACTGTATTGAGTACATTTTATAACTCCATGCATTTCTTTGAAGCCAAAGCCTTGCAGCAATCGGGGATGGTGTATTTAGAGTTGGACAAGATCTTTCGGCAGCAGGACGATACTTTTATTCGCATCCTGAATAACCTGCGAGACAATAAATCCACTCCAGAGGATGTACGGCGACTGAATCAGCAGTTTAAGACCTTGGATGAGATTCAGGAGATTATGCCCTGCATCACTTTGACTACGCATAATTACAAGGCAGACGAACTGAATTTGCGAGAACTTCGTAGTTTGGATAGTCCCTCGTTTTTTTACGATGCGGATCTGGACCGTGAATTTCCCGAAAGCATGTTTCCGCTACCACCTATCTTGGAACTAAAGGTGGGTGCGCGGGTGATGTTTATTAAGAACGATTCCTCCGGCAACGCGAATTACTTCAATGGGAAGTTGGCTACGGTGATTCAGCTGGCTGCGGATGAGGTAAAAGTGCGGATGGATGATCAACAGGAGGAGTATGTGCTCAGAAAGGAGGATTGGGAGAATAAAAGGTACCAGCTCAACGCGGAAACCAAAGAGTTGGAGGAGGAGGTCATTGGCACGTTTTCCCAATATCCGATCAAACTAGCCTGGGCAGTGACTGTTCACAAAAGTCAGGGACTGACCTTTGATAAAGCCATTGTGGATGTGGGGCAGGCCTTTGCTCCAGGGCAGGTGTATGTGGCCTTGAGTAGACTTCGAAGTTTGGAGGGGCTGATTTTACGAACCCGGATCCATACGGAGGTAATTTTTTCAGATGCCAAGGTGGTTGATTTTACCCAAGAAAAATCGATCCAACAAGATTTAGCCTCCTTACTGAGTGTACATCAAGAAAACTACCTCTTCCAATTGGTGGATCACACCTTTGAGTTGGAGAGTGTGATTGGGGCTTTAATCCAATTTCAAAACGAGCAAGCTTCTTCCATGGAGTTTGAGGAGCAAGAATTGCGGGAGGACTTGCCTGCGGTGTATCGACTTCTAGAAGCTGAGCGGGAAAATACCCGCAAGTTTCGTCAGCAATTGCAGTATTTGATACAGCAGAAAGATGTAGAGAAATTGCTAGATCGTTTGGAAAAAGGCTCATCCTATTACTTAGAGATTTTGATGGAAGGAATGAAGATTTTACTTCGGCATTTGGTTAAAATTGAGCGTTTTACGCGTGTGAAGGAGTACCGGGAATCGATGGAAGAGTTGGAGTTGGAGTTTTTGAATAAGTATACCGCCATTGCTCGAAGTAAAGTACTTTTGCAAGCCATTTTACTAGGGCAATCAATCGGTTCTTTGGAGGCGGTTGATTTGAAAATTAGACAGGTGCGGCAACAGTTAGTGGCCCAATTTCGAGAAGCTATGCCTGTTGTTTCCACTATAAAAAATAAGTCAGGCAAGAAAAAATCTTCCAAAGCAAAGCCTCCAAAAGAGAAGAAGGAGGATACAAAGGAGCAGACGATCCGCCTTTTTTTAGATGGAAAAACTCCTGAAGAAATTGCATCTGATCGTGGACTAACTCCTGGAACTATCCTCAACCACCTCATGCATGGGGTAAAGACGAAAAAAATCCAAGTGGAGGCGTTGGTTCCCCAAGAAGCGATTTGGGAGATTCAAGGAGTGACTGAAAAACTTGGTTCGTTAAAGGCCTATTTTGATCATTTTGAAGGAAAATACGATTACGATACCTTGAGGCTCGTTTTGTATTCGGGGAAAGAGGGCTAGATTCAAAACATCTTCTCAGTCAACACACTCATAATCGTACGAATTCCTTCTTTATAATTGCCAAGGCGAAGGTTTTCATTCGGGCTATGCTGATTGTTGTCAGCATTTACAGTAGGAATGGTGACCGCTGGAATGCCCAATGCATCCACAAAGGGTGAAATGGGAATGGACCCACCAGAAATACGTATCTGCACCGGATCTGCTCCAAAGGAACGATACATGGCTTTTCTTAGCCAAGCACCCACTGGAGAATCCATTGGCGTACGGAAGGCTTGGTAAGAGATGGAGGTACCTACTTTGACGATTTTGGGATGTGCCATTCGCTCTTCATCGCTGGGGTCTTTGCTTGTAATGTAAAATCCTTGCTTTCGGATATGGTCTCTGATCAGTTCAAACAATCGATCGGGATCTGACTCAGGTACTAGACGCATGTCCAATTCGGCTAAAGCAACTGCAGGGATGATAGTTCGTGCTTGTGGGCCGGTATAGCCTGCAGATAGCCCTTTGATATTCAAAGAAGG